>WFVN01000015.1 GCA_015491615.1 Gammaproteobacteria bacterium | reverse complement strand
CGCCGATCTGGCCATGGACTACCTCCAGGCCTTCAGCCGCGCCTTCGAGGCCGAGAGTGCAAAGCAGCTCGACAAGCTGAAGGAAAAAACCGGCATCGAGGATCTTCCCGAGCGCCTCACCCTCGGCGCCGGCCTGGTCTATCTGCGCACCAGCCAGCCCTTCCATCTGGCCATGCGCCTGGCCGAATCCCTCATCACCGAGGCCAAACGCGCCGCCAAGGCCGTTTCCAATGAGAATCCGCCCAGCTCTGTGGCCTTCTACCGGGTCACCAGCAGCCTGGTGGAGGACTACGACGACCTGCTGGACCTGACCCTCACCCACCACCACGCAGGCCACGCCTACCGGGCCACCCTCGGCCCCTACTTCCTTGCCGACCGGGCCCCGCGCCTGGCCGACCTCATCGGGCTCACCGAACTCCTCGGCAGCGAGGGCATGGCCCGCGGCCCCACCCGCCAGCTCCTCACCCTCATGGGCCACGCCGAGGGCGAAGCGCGCCAGCGCTACCGCCGTTGGCGCATGCGCATGAAAGAGGGGCGGAAGGACGAGTTCACCAAGTTTGCAAGATTGTTCGAAAGTCTTACCGGCTCACCCCTGCCCGAGGATCTTCCCTACGCGCCTATTGAGCGATGGAAGGGCGCCTTGGTGAGTCCCCTGGGTGACGCCCTCGCCCTCATGGGCGCCGGCCATGTGAGCCAAAAGAAGACCGCCGAGGAGGACGCCGCATGACCGCCGTGGAGCTGACCATCGACATTCGATCCTACTGGCATGCCGGTGGCGGTCGCGGCGCCGGTGCCGTACTGGACGCGGTGGTGCACCGCGATCCCGACGGCCTGCCCGTGCTCCCCGGGCGGCACCTCAAGGGCCTGTTGCGTGACGCCCTGCGGCGCGCCGAGGCCTGGGGCTGGGAGGGCTTCGAGACGGACGTCACCCGGCGCCTCTTCGGCGGCCTGGTAGAGACGGACGGCACGCGCTACAGCGAACCGGGCACCCTGCGCGTGAGCGACGCCACCCTGCCCGCCCCTCTGGTCCGCTGGTTGGCCGGGCCCGGACGCGAACACCAGCCGGCCCTGTTCCGCGGCCTCTACGCCACCGCCGTGGAGCACGAGTCGGGCACTGCCCGCGACAAGACCCTGCGTGGCGTCGAGGTCACCGTCCCCCTCGCCCTCACGGCGCGCGTCGAACCCATCCCCGGGCGCGTACCACCGGACGACTGGCCGCGCCTCATCGAACGTGTCCTGCCCTTGGTGGAGGCGGTGGGTGCCCACCGCAGCCGCGGCCTGGGGCGCGCCGTCCTGCGACTGGCGGAGGTGAACCCATGAAACGCATCGCCCTAGAGATCGAACTGCTGGAAGACGCCGTCTTCTCCGCCCGCGCCGCCACCGAGGGTGGCCACCAGTCCTTGGACCGCATCCCCGGTTCCGCCCTCCTGGGAGCGGCCGCCGCGCGCCTCTACGGCGCCCTGGGCGAGGCCGCCTTCACCGCCTTCCACAGCGGTCGCTTGCGCTTCGGCGACGGCCTCCCCGCCACCCCGGCCGGCCCTGCCTGGCCGGTCCCCTTCTGCTGGCACCACGACAAACTGAACAGCCCGGTCGAAGACGGCCGCCTGAACCCCGATCGGCTCGCCAACTTTATCCACACCGATTCCCTGGGCGAGGAAAAGCAACCCAAGCAACTGCGCCGCGGCTACGTGGCCCGCGACGGCGCCTACCGCACCCCCAGGGCCAGCGTGCGCCTGAAGACCGCCATCGACCCCGGCACCGGCCGCGCCGCCACCGGCCAGCTCTTCGGCTACCAGGCCCTACACCGGAGCCAGACTTTTCTCGCCACCGTCGAGGCCGATGACGATGTGGACGAGAGCCTCTTCCAACAGGTGTGCGAGGCCCTCCAGGGAGAGGTCCTGCTGGGCCGTTCCCGCTCTGCCGAGTACGGTCGCGCCCGCATCCGCGAGACCGACGCCGCGCCCATCGAGGCCGGCTCGGCGCCGGGAAACGGCGAGGCCATCCTCTGGCTCCTGTCCGACCTGGCCCTGGCCGACGAATGGGGCGAGCCCGTCCTGCGCCCCGAGGGCGAGCACCTGGGCCTGCCCGGGGCGCGGGTGGACTGGGGCCGCAGCTTTCTCCGTACCCGCCGCTATTCTCCTTGGAACGCCGCCCGCCGGGGCTACGACAACGAGCGCCTGGTGCTCGCCGCCGGCAGCGTCCTCACCCTCACGGGCGTGGACGACGCGGCCCGCGCCGCCCTGGCCGAACGCCTCGACGGCGGCCTCGGCCTGCACCGGGAGGCCGGCCTCGGGCGCCTCTGGCTGGACCCACCCCTGCTGCGGGACGTACACCCGGCCTTCGATGATGCCGTCTCCAGGCCGGAGACGGCCCCCGAGCCCAGCACCCCCGATCACCCCCTGGTGGCCTGGCTCATGGGCCGCAACGAGGGCTGGAAGGTCGAGGGCGAGGCCGCCGCCCATGCGTTCGAGAGGGAATACCTACAACTGCTCGAGGCCGCCCGCAACCTCAAGGGCGTGGGCGAGGGCGAGCACTTCGGCCCCTCCCGCAGCCAGTGGGGCACGGTGCAGCAGGTCGCTTCCAACAGCAACGATGCCGGCGCCCTCCATCGGGCCCTGTTCGAGGGTGACGATGCCGTCATCAAAGAAAAGGGCGAGGGCTGGGGTGAGCCCGTCTTGCCCGACAAAGGCCCCTACCAACCTCTGGCCGACTGGCTGAAGGAGCGTCTGCGACCCGGTCAGGGCGGCACCCCCACCGGTCGCGCCTATCTCCACTTCCTGCGCACCGCCGCCCGCCGCATCCAGGACCCCATCCGCCGGAGGACCGTATGATGGAAACCGCCCAGCCCGACTCCGTGCTCCACCTAGCCCGCCTCGTCCTGGAGGCGGCCACGCCCCTGTCCATCGGCACCGGCCACCCGGACGGGGTCTTCGACACTGCCCTGGTGCGCGACGCCAATGGCCTGCCCGCCATCCCCGGCACCAGCCTCGCCGGCGTCCTCCGCCACCTGTGGACGGACCTCCACGGCGAGGCGGAGGCCGAGACGCTGTTCGGCTTCCAGCAGGGCGAAGACGGCGCCTCCTCGCGCGTGCGGATCTCCTGGGGCGCCCTCTTGGACAGCCGGGGCCGCCCCGCCGAAGGGCTGCTCATGGGAGAAGAAGAAAAGCGCCTCGACGATGAACTCTACGCCGCCGTCATCGACCAGGCGGACAACCCCGTGCTGCGCGACCGGGTGCGCCTCACCCACCGCGGCGCCGCCGCCCACGAGGGCAAGTTCGATCGCAGCGTCCTTCCCGCCGGGCACCGCTTCGCGGTGGAGGTGCGCCTGTGGTCGGCGGACGAAGACGACCCGCGCTGGGACAAGCTCCTGGCCCTGTTCGCCCACCCCTTGCTGCGTCTCGGCGGCGGCACCCGCGCCGGCCTCGGGGCCATGCGCCTGGTGTCCTGCCACCGGCGCAGCTTCCAACTGGCCGGCGGGCGCGACGCCCAGGCCCTCGCCCAACTGGGGCCGGGCCTCGCCGACACCGACGGCCTGACGTCCTACCGCCCCCGGCCCCCCGCCTCGGCGGACATCCTCCACGGCACGCTCATCCTCCAGGCGCGCGGCCCCTGGCGCATCGGCCAGGGCAACGTGTCCCTGCGGCCCAGCGAGCTCAAAGTGGCCGACCTGTTGCCCAAGACCGAGGAATGCGTCACCTGGGAAGACGGCCGGGGCCGGCGCCGCCTGCGCCAGTGCCTCTTCCCTGCCAGTTCCCTCAAGGGCGCCCTGGCCCACCGCATGGACTTCCACGACCGCCGCTTCCGTGGCGAATGGGCCGAGGAAAACCCCGTCGAAGATACGCGCACGGCCACCGTCGAGGCCCTCCTGGGAGCCGTCAAGGACCAGGACGGCGGCCACGCCGGCGCCCTCTACCTGGACGACGCCTGGGCGGCGGTGGACCCCGGCCACGTGGGGCGCCTGGTGCACAACGCCATCGACCGCTTCACCGGCGGCGTGCGCAACCGCGTCCTCTTCGAGGAGGAAACCCTCCACGGCGGCGAGATCCGCGTGCCCGTCACCCTCCATCTCGGGCGCATCCCCGCGGACCACCGCGAGGCCGTGCGCCGCGCCCTCAAGGCCGCCCTCGACGACCTCTGCCAGGGGCGCCTAGCCCTCGGCTCGCGCATCACCATCGGCAACGGCGTCTTCCAGGGGCGCCTGGAAGGCGAACTGGGCCGCTGGCTGGAAGGAACCGAACCCACGCAGG
>WFVN01000014.1 GCA_015491615.1 Gammaproteobacteria bacterium | reverse complement strand
GTTCCAGACCGCGCGCCGTTTCAACATGGAGGTGCAGCCGCAGTTGGTGCTGTTGCAGAAGACCCTCCTCAACATCGAGGGCCTGGGGCGGCAGCTCAATCCGGACCTGGATCTGTGGCGCACCGCCAAACCCTTCCTGGAACAATGGATGCGCGAGCAGGTGGGCCCCAAGGCGGTGTGGGGGCGTCTGCGCGACCAGGCCCCGGAACTGGCCCGCGCCCTGCCCGAGCTGCCCCTGCTCCTGCACCGCTACCTGGAACGGGGCGCCGAACCGCCTCCGCCGCCGCCACCGGTCGAGCGGGTGGAGACCCTCCCCGGCGGCGCCCTCCTGGTCCTCGCCGGGGCCATCGCCAGCCTTGCCCCGGGGCCCGGCTGGCTGGGCCTGCCGTGGTGGTCCTGGGGGCTCATGGGCGGTGGCCTGGCGCTCCTCCTCAAGCCGCGGAGATCGCCGTGAAGCGGCGCCGCTGCCGGCGCGACTTTCCCTGGCGGGAGGGCAACCGCCACACCCTCTACCGCGACGGCGAGACCTTCTTCCCCGCCATGCTGCGGGCCATCGACCAGGCGCGCGAGCGGGTCCTGCTGGAGATGTATCTGGTGGAGTCGGGGGAGGTGGCGCGGCGTTTCATCGATGCCCTGGGCGCCGCCGCGCGCCGCGGCGTGGCCGTCCACTGCCTGTTCGACGACTTCGGCAGCCTGCGCCTCAAGCGCCGCGACCGCCGCCGGTTGGTGGAGGCGGGCGTGCACCTGGCCTTCCACAACCCCCTGCGTCTGCGCCGGGGCCTGGGCAACCTGCGCCGCGACCACCGTAAGCTATTGGTGGTGGACGATGCGGTGGCCTTCGTCGGCGGCGCCGGCCTCACCGACGAGTTCCTCCTCGGGCCGCGCCACTGGCGGGAGACCATGGTGGCCGTGCACGGCCCCTGCGTGGCCGACTGGGCGGCTCTGTTCGCCGCCAACTGGACGCGCTGGACTCGCGCGCCCTTGTCGGTGGCGCCGGAGACGGGTCCCGCCGGCGCCGAGTCGGGACGGGTGCAGTACGCCGAGGGGGGGCACCACCTGGGGGTCAAGTGGGCCCTGGAACGGCACATCGACGCCGCCGAGGAGCGGGTGTGGCTCACCACCGCCTATTTCGTCCCCCCGGTGAAACTACGCCGCGCCCTGACGCGCGCCGCCCGCCGCAGCGTGGACGTGCGCCTCATCCTCCCCGGGCCGCACACCGACCATCCGGCGGTGCGCCACGCCGGGCGGCGCTTCTATACCCGCCTGCTACGCGAGGGGGTGCGCATCTTCGAGTACCAGCCCCGTTTCATCCACGCCAAGATGGCCCTGTGCGACCACTGGGCGATGGTGGGCTCGGCCAATTTCGACCGCTGGAACCTGCGCTGGAACCTGGAGAACGACCAGGAGGTGAACGATCCCACCTTCGCCCACGCCTTGCGGGACATGCTCGAGCGCGACCTGGCCGACTGCGAGGAGATCACCCTGGAGGAGTGGCTGCGGCGGCCCGCCCGGGAGCGTTTCCTGGCGCGCCTGTTCGGGCACCTGGACCTGTGGTTGTGGGGCCTCACCCAGATGCGCATCGTCTGGCCCCATCTGCATCGCCGTCGGCGTCGCCGTTGAAGGGGGGTGGCGCGTTCGTCAGTGGAGGGCGAGGGGGACGGAGAGGGTGAAGGCGGGGACGGGCACGTCGAAGGGTGTGCCGTCGTCGGTGATCATCTGGTAGCTGCCTTCCATGGTGCCCACCGGCGTTTCCACCACCGTGCCGCTGGTGTATTCGAAGACCTCGCCGGGTTCCAGGCGAGGTTGCTCGCCCACCACCCCCAGGCCGTGCACCTCCTGCACGCGCCCGTCGGCGTCGGTGATGACCCAGTGGCGGCTGATGAGGCGCGCCGGCAGCGGGCCGTGGTTGACGATGCGGATGGTGTAGGCGAAGACGTAGCGCCCCAGGTCGGGGGCGGACTGCTCGGGGAGGTAGCGGGTGCGTACCCGCACCTCGATCTCGGTGGGGGCGTCGGCGGCGCTCATGCCGTGCCCTCCGCCAGGCGCGCGGCGGCCAGGGCGGCGCCCACCAGGCCCACGCGGGCGTTGATGACCACCCACACCGGGATGGTGTCCATGAGCGCGGCCATGCGCCCCTTGTCGCGGAAGGCAGTGACGAATTCCCCGGTGTGCAGCACGTCGAGGATCTTGGGGGCGATGCCGCCGGCGACGAAGAGCCCGCCGCGGGGGAGGGTGGTGAGGGCCAGGTTGCCGGCGGCATCGCCCCCAAGATCCTCGAC
>WFVN01000013.1 GCA_015491615.1 Gammaproteobacteria bacterium | reverse complement strand
GTGCCGCCGTTACCGTCCGTGCCACTTTGGCGACGCCGTTACCCAGCCCGTGGCGAGCGGCGGGGCACGGTAGGTCTGTTGCTCGGCTGTGTGGCTTCTCTCTGGGACGCGGACACCCTCGCCGCGGCCATCGACCTGCTCACCCGCTCTGGCTACGAGGTGGTGGTACCGCGGGAGCAAGGGTGTTGTGGCGCCCTGGCCTGGCACGACGGCCGCCGGGAACGGGGACGGGCCCAGGCGCGCGCCCTGGTGGCGGCCTTCGCCGGGGTGGAGACGGTGCTCTCCACAGCCACCGGTTGCGCCGCCCACTTGCGTGATTTCGAGCGGGTGCTGGGGCCCGAGGGGGCGGATTTCGCCCGCCGCGTGGCGGATGCCGGGGAATGGCTGGGGCGGGAGCGGCTGGGGCCGTGGGTGGAGACGCCGGTGCGCGTGGCCCTGCATGTGCCCTGCACGCAGGCCAACGTGCTGCGCCGACCGAATCTCTACCGGAACCTCCTGGAGGGCCTGCCCGGGGTGGAGGTGGTGCCGTTGACGGCCGGTTACGGTTGTTGCGGCGCCGCCGGTTCGCGGGTGCTTCATGAGCCGGAGCAGGCCCGCGCCCTGCGCGCGCCCTTGTTGGAGGTGATGCAGTCGTTGGCGGTGGGTGAGGTGCTCACCTCTAACGTGGGTTGCCGCCTGCACCTGGCCGCGGGGCTCCAGGAAACTGGGGTGGACATCCCCGTGCGCCATCCGCTAGCCTTCCTGGCCGATCGCCTCGGAGGGACGTGAAATGGTCGCGCGTCGTTATTCTTTGCTGGACCGGGTGTTGATGACGGTGGACCAGGGGCTGCGCACCCTGGCGGCGCCGCCGCCCACCACCGAGCGTCCCTATCCCGCCCGCGACATCCCCGAGGCGGAGCTGAGCGAGGCCGAGCGGCGCCATGTGATCGGTCTCATGCGCGTCAACCACGCCGGCGAGATCTCCGCCCAAGGGCTCTACCAGGGGCAGGCCCTCACCGCCGAGCTGCCCGAGGTGCGCGCGCAGATGGAGCGCGCCGCCCTGGAGGAAAACGATCATCTGGACTGGTGTGAACGGCGCCTGGAGGAGCTGGGCGGGCGCCCCAGCGTGTTGAACCCCCTGTGGTACGGGGGCTCCCTGGCCATCGGCGCCTTCGCCGGCTGGGTAGGGGACCACTGGAGCCTGGGCTTCGTGGTGGAGACGGAGCGTCAGGTGGAACGGCACCTGGACGGCCATCTGGCCGCTTTGCCCGAGCAGGACCGACGTAGCCGCGCCATCCTGGAGCAGATGCGCGAGGACGAGATCCACCACGCCGACACCGCCCGCGCCGCCGGCGCCGCACCCCTTCCCCCCCCCGTGCGCGCCCTCATGCGCCTCACTTCCCGCGTCATGACCACCACCGCCTACCGCCTTTGAAGGCGGCGGGGCCGTCACTGGTTACCCGGCTCGCCCATGTTGCGACCGTAGAAGATTTCCTGCATCTCCCGGCGCAAGTTGCGGTGGATGCGTTCGGCCTCGGCCGGCTCCAGGTCCGACTCCGAGATCCCGAACAGGTAGTTATCCAGATCGAACTCCTTCAGGAGCATTTTGGTATGGAAGATGTTCTCCTGATAGACGTTCACGTCGATCATCTGGTAGCGGGCCTTGGTGTCCTCGGCGATGAAGTCCTGGATGGAGTTGATCCGGTGGTCGATGAAGTGCTTGGTGCCGTCCACGTCGCGGGTGAAGCCGCGCACCCGGTAGTCTAGGGTGACGATGTCCGAGTCGAAGCTGTGGATGAGGAAGTTGAGGGCGCGCAGGGGAGAGATGCGTCCGCAGGTGGAGACGTCGATGTCGGCGCGGAAGGTGGAGATGCCGTTGTGGGGGTGGCTCTCCGGGTAGGTGTGGACGGTGATGTGGCTCTTGTCCAGGTGCGCCACCACCGCGTCGGGCAGGGGGCCGGGGGCGGGGGCCTCGGCCCCTTCCTCGCGTGCCAAGGCGGCGGAACTCACCGGTTCCTCGGAGATGAGCATGGTCACCGAGGCCCCCTGGGGCTCGTAGTCCTGGCGGGCGACGTTGAGGATGTTGGCGCCGATGAGGTGGGCCACCTCGGTGAGGATGTGGGTGAGGCGCTCGGCGTTGTATTCCTCGTCGATGTATTCGATGTACTCGCGCCGCTGCTGGGCGGTCTGGGCGAAGCAGATGTCGTAGATGTTGAAGCTCAACGACTTGGTGAGGTTGTTGAAGCCGTGGAGCTTGATCTTGGAATTGAACGTACGGGGCATGGTCGTCCGGTTGCTCAGCGGTCGGCGATGGGGGGGTGGTAGATCATCTGCACGGTGGTGCCGTCGGGATCCTGGCAGTAGAAGCTCCGCGCCCCGTCACGGTGGGTGCGGGGGGCGGTCTTCATGGGCACGCCGTGGGCGCGCAGGAAGTCGTACCAGGCGTCCACGTCCTCGGGCCGGGGCAGGATGAAGCCGATGTGATCCAGGCGCTGCGGCCCTTCCACCGGGCCGGGGGCGCGGTGCAGGGCGAGGTTGTCGTTGCCGGAGGTGAGATAGACGTTGTCCGGATCCGGGCGCCATTCCACCGTCATGCCCAACAGCTCCACGTAGAAACGCTCGCAGGCGGCGAGGTCCTGCACGAACAGGGCCACGTGGCGCATGCCCCGGTGGGCGGGGGGGCGTTCAATCGACGATGCGGATTTCATAGTCATGGGTGATCTCCACCACCTTCCCCAGCATGAGGGAGGCGGAACAGTATTTTTCCGCCGACAGCTGCACCGCGCGGGCCACCTGTCGCTCGCTGAGCCCTTCGCGGCCGCTGACGATGAAGTGGATGTGGATGCGGGTGAACACCTTGGGAGTGGTCTCGGCCCGCTCGGCCTCGAGCTCCACCTCGCAATCGACGATGGGTTGGCGGGCGCGAGTGAGGATGTGCACCACGTCGTAGGCGGTGCAGCCGCCGGTGCCCAGGAGGATGAGTTCCATGGGGCGCAGGCCCAGGTTGCGACCGCCCCCTTCCGGCGGACCGTCCAGGACCACCGGGTGGCCGCTGTCGGCATGGCCCACGAACTGGACCCCCTCGACCCACTTCAAGCGTGCCTTCATGCGCGTTCAACTCGTCCGGAGAAAAGCCGATATGTTAGCACGCAGCCGAGTTCCCGGAGAGGAGTCCCTCATGAGTCAGGTCCCGTTCGATGCCCCCCTGTCCCGCTTCGCCGAGGGGCGCGAACGCCAGGCGAAGACCGGCAACCCGGTCATCGACCGCTTCCTTTCCCATTGCCTGCGGCGCAGCTATCCGGCCAAGAGCGTCATCATCCACGAGGGCGACACCCCGGACGTCCTCTACTACCTCATCGAGGGTTCGGTGGCGGTGATCATCGAGGACGAGGAGGGCAAGGAGATCGTTCTGGCCTACCTCAACAAGGGCGATTTCTTCGGCGAGATGGGCCTGTTCGAGGACCAGCCGCGGCGCACCGCCCTGGTGCGGGCGCGCACCGAGTGCGTCCTGGGGGAGATGGGCTACGCCAAGTTCCGGCGCCTGGCGCACGAGGACCCGGACCTGCTGTTCGAACTGGCCGGGCAGATGGCCGCGCGCCTCAAGCGCACCTCCCGCAAGGTGGGCGACCTGGCCTTCCTGGACGTCACCGGCCGCATCGCCCGCACCCTCCTGGACCTGTGCCGCGAGCCGGACGCCATGACCCACCCGGACGGCATGCAGATCCGCATCACCCGCCAGGAGCTGGGGCGCATCGTCGGTTGCTCTCGGGAGATGGCCGGGCGCGTCCTGAAGGAGCTGGAGGAGCAGGGGCTGATCCAGGTCTCCGGCAAGACCATCGTTGTTCTGGGGACGCGCTAGTCCCCGGAGAAGAACAACGCCCGCAGGGCCGCCCCAGGGTCGGCGGCGCGCATGAAGGCCTCCCCTACCAGAAAGGCATGGACCCCGTGGGCGCGCATGCGTTCCACATCCGCACGCGTGAGGATGCCGCTCTCGGTGACCAGCAGGCGGTTGTCGGGGATGCGCGGCAGCAGGTCCAGGGTGGTCTCCAGGCGCACCTCGAAGGTGCGCAGGTCGCGGTTGTTGATGCCGATCAGGGGGGCGGGGGTGGCCAGGGCGCGCTCCAGCTCCTCGGCGTCGTGCACCTCCAGGAGCACGTCCATGCCCAGGGACCGGGCCAGGTCGGCCAGTTCCCCGAGGCGCGCATCGTCCAGGGCGGCGGCGATGAGGAGGATGCAGTCCGCCCCCAGCACGCGCGCCTCCAGCACCTGGTAGGGGTCGATGGTGAAGTCCTTGCGCAGCACCGGCAGGCCGGCCGCCTCGCGGGCGCGCACCAGGTACGCATCCGCCCCCTGGAAGAAGTCCACGTCGGTGAGCACGGAGAGGCAGGCGGCCCCGGCCTCGGCGTAGGCGCGGGCGATGGCCTCGGGGTCGAAGTCGGCGCGCAGCACGCCCTTGCTGGGGGAGGCCTTCTTGATCTCGGCGATGATTGCCGGCTCGCCCCGTTGGATGCGGGCCTCCAGGGCCGCTCGGAAACCGCGCACCGGCGGCGCCTCGGGCAGGCGCGCGCGCAGCTCTCGCTCGGGCAGGCGGGCGCGCCGCTCGGTCACCTCCTCGGCCTTGCGCGCGAGGATGCGGCGCAGGATGTCCGGGGTACCGCTCATGCCGATGTTCCGGCCAGGGATTGGGTGAAGGCCACCAGCCGTTCCAGCTTCTCCAGGGCGCGCCCGGAGTCGATGGCCTCGGCGGCCCGTTCCATGCCGTCGGGGAAGGTGTCGGCGAGGCCGGCGGTGTAGATGGCGGCACCGGCGTTGGCGACGACGATGTCCCGTGCCGGGCCGGGGGTTCCCTCCAGCACCGAGCGCAGGGTGGCCAGGCTGTCCGCGGTCGAGTCGGCGGCGATGGCCGACAGGGGCGCGGGAGTAAGGCCCAGGGCCTCGGGGTCGATGACGTCCTCGCGGATCTCCCCGGCCTTCAGCTCGGCGACGCGGGTGGGGGCGTTGATGCTGATCTCGTCGAGGCCGTCCTCGGCGTGCACCACCATCACGTGGCGGCTGCCCAGGCGCGCGAGGACCTCCGCCAGGGGCCGCACCCAGCGGCCGTCGAAGACGCCGATCACCTGGTTGGGGGCGCCGGCGGGGTTGGTGAGGGGGCCGAGGAGGTTGAACACCGTGCGCACCCCCATCTCCCGGCGCGGGCCGATGGCGTGCTTCATGGCCCCGTGGTGGGCGGGGGCGAAGAGGAAGCCGATGCCCACCTCGCGGATGCAGGCGGCCACCTGCTCGGGGGTGAGGTCCAGGCGCACCCCGGCCGCCTCCAGGACGTCGGCGGAGCCGGAGCGGCTGGAGACGGAGCGGTTGCCGTGCTTGGCCACCCGCGCCCCGGCGCCGGCGGCGACGAAGGCGGCGGTGGTGGAGATGTTGAAGGTGCCGGCGGCGTCCCCGCCGGTGCCGCAGGTGTCCACCAGGTGGGGCAGGTCGCCCACCTCCACACGCGCGGCCAGCTCGCGCATGACGCGCGCGGCGGCGGTGATCTCGGCCACCGTCTCGCCCTTCATGCGCAGGCCCACGAGGAAGCCGCCGATCTGCGCCGGGGTGGCCCCGCCGGTCATGATCTGGCGCATCACCTCGGCCATCTCCGCCTCGGAAAGGTCGCGCCGCTCCACCACGGCGCCGATCGCCCCTTTGATGTCCATCAGCTGCCGGTCTCCTGCAATCGTTGGGGAAGGTCCACGCCGAGGAAGTTGGCCAACAGGCGGTGGCCGTGCTCGGTGAGGATGGATTCGGGGTGGAACTGCACCCCCTCGATGGGGTACTCCCGGTGACGCACGCCCATGATCTCCTCCACCGCCCCGTCCTCGGTCTCGGTCCAGGCGGTCACCTCCAGGCAGTCGGGGAGGGTCTCCCGGTCGATGACCAGGGAGTGGTAGCGGGTCGCCTGGTAGGGGGAGGGCAGGCCGCGGAAGACCCCCTCGCCGCGGTGGTGCACGGGCGAGGTCTTGCCGTGCATGATCGCCCGTGCGTGGACGATGCGACCGCCGAAGGCCTGGCCGATGCTCTGGTGCCCGAGGCACACCCCGAGGATGGGGATGCGGCCGGCGAAGTGGCGGATGGCGGCCACCGAGACGCCCGCCTCGTCCGGGGTGCAGGGCCCTGGGGAGACGACCAGATGGTCCGGCCCCAGGGCCTCGATCTCCTCCACCGTGATGCGGTCGTTGCGGAACACCCGCACGTCCGCCCCCAGCTCGCCGAAGTACTGCACCAGGTTGTAGGTGAAGGAGTCGTAGTTGTCGATCATCAGGAGCATGGCGGGTTCCTCGCGCGTTCCGGACGATTCTACCATCGCCCCGCGGGCGGCGGACAAATGCAGCGTCTTGGCGTTTCGGGTGGCCCGTTGGGTGGGAAGTTTCTCGCACCGCTTCGTCCGTTTCCGGCATGGTGACCCCTATCCCGATCGTTCGACCCCTCTGTTACACTTCCTCCCTTTCCGCGATCCCCAGCAGGTGACCCATGAACGAGTATCTGCCCGGACTGGAAGGCGTTCCGGCCACCAAATCCAACATCTCCGACATCGACGGCGAGCGAGGCATTCTTTCCTATCGCGGTTACCCCATCGAGCAATTGGCCGAACACAGCACTTTCGAGGAGACCACCCTCCTTCTGCTGGACGGCGAGTTGCCCACCGTGGACCAACTGGCCGTGTTCGACGAGCAGCTTCGCCGCAATCGACGGGTGAAGTACAACATCCGCACTCTCATGAAGGCCCTCCCGCCCACCGGCCATCCCATGGAGATGTTACAGACCGCGGTGGCCAGCCTGGGGATGTTCTATCCGGGCAGCGAATGCCTCACCGGCGGCGATCGCTGCACCGAGCTGGATTACGTCCACAGCATGACGGTGAAGATCCTCGCCCGCATGCCGGTGCTGGTGGCCATGTGGGAGCAGATCCGCAAGGGCTACGACCCGGTGGAGCCGCGCACCGATCTCAGCTACGCGGCCAATTTCCTCTACATGATGACTGGCGAGGAGCCCGACGACCTGCTCGCCGAGATCCTCGACAAGTGCTTGATCCTGCATGCGGAGCACACCATCAACGCCTCCACCTTCGCGGCCCTGGTGGCGGGTTCCACCCTGGCCAGCCCCTACGGCGTGGTGGCGGCCGCCATCGGCACTCTGTCCGGCCCCCTGCACGGCGGCGCCAACGAGAAGGTGGTGCACATGCTGCGGGAGATCGGCTCCCCCGAGCGGGTGCGCCCGTGGCTGGAGGAAAAGCTGGCGCGCAAGGAGAAGATCTGGGGCATGGGCCACCGGGAGTACAAGGTCAAGGACCCGCGCGCCACCATCCTCCAGGGGATGGTGGAGGAGCTCATGGCCCGGCGCGGCGGCAAGGTGAGCCCCTTGTTCGAGATCGCCCTCGCCCTGGAGGAGGCGGCGGCGGTGCGCCTCGGGCCCAAGGGGGTATACCCCAACGTGGATTTCTACTCGGGCATCCTCTACGACGAGATGGGCATCCCCACCGACCAGTTCACCTCCATCTTCGCCGTGGCCCGTTCCGCCGGCTGGCTGGCCCACTGGCGGGAACAACTGCGGGACAACCGCATCTTCCGTCCCACCCAGGTCTATACCGGCCACCCCCTGCGCGACTACAAGCCCCTCTCCGAGCGCGCCGCGCCGCCCGCGGGCCAGTAGACCGCCCCCAGCACCACCGGGTGGCGGGCGCCGGTGACGGTGGTGGTGTCCACCGCCTCGGCGTCCAGCCGCCGGGCGGCCAGCCAGGCGAAGCCCAGGGCCTCCACGAAGTCTGGATCGACGCCGCGATCGGCGGTGCTCTGCACCGGTCGCGGCGCGAGCAGCCGGCTCAATCGCGCCATCAGTTCGCGGTTGTGGACCCCGCCACCGCATACCAGTACCGGGCCGTCTCCAGGGGCATGGTCTTGAATTGCCCCGGCGATGGGGCGGGCGGTGAGTTCGGTGAGGGTGGCCTGAACGTCCGCCGGCGCCAGCCCGGGAAATCCGCTCAGTACCTGGTCCAGCCAATCCGGACCGAAGTCCTCGCGGCCGGTGCTCTTGGGGGGCGGGCGGCGGAAATAGGGGTGCGCCAGGAGGCGATCGAGGAGGGGGGCGTGCACTTTTCCGCGGGCGGCGAAGGCCCCGTCCCGGTCGCAGGGCGTGCCCAGGTGGCGCTGCGCCCAGGCGTCCAGGAGGACGTTGCCGGGGCCGCTGTCGAAGCCGGTGATGGTGTCCGGCCCGATGAGGCTCAGGTTGGCCATCCCCCCGATGTTCACCACCACCAGCGCCTCTTCCCCCCGCCAGAGCAAGGCACGGTGGAACAGGGGGGCGAGGGGGGCCCCCTGGCCGCCGGCGGCCAGGTCGGCGCGGCGGAAGTCGGCCACCACCGGATGGCCGGTGCGTTCGGCCAGGCGGGCCGGGTCGCCGATCTGCAGGGTGGCGCCCAGCGTGGGGCGGTGGCGAATGGTCTGTCCGTGGCTGCCGATGGCGGTCAGGCGGCGCGCCGCTTCGGGATGGGGCGCGAGGAGGTCGCGCACCGCCTCGGCGTAGCATTCGCCCAGCTCCACGTCGGCACGCAAGAGGGACTCCAGGCGCACGCGCCGTCCCTGGGCGAGCCCCAGGAGGCGGCGGCGCAGGGCACGGGGAAAAGGGCGGGCGAGGGTGGCGATGGTCTCCAGGCGGCCGTCGTCCCCCTCCCGGGCGAGGACGGCGTCCACGCCGTCCAGGCTGGTGCCGCTCATGAGGCCGACGAGGTAGCGGCCCGGCATCAGAGGTCGTTGGCGGCCATCATCGGGGTGGTGGCGAGGCGCAGTTGTGCCAGCAGGCCGGTGGCGGCGCGCCGGAAGTCGTCCAGATAGGCCTTCTTCAGGGGCTTGGCCTGGGGCAGGCGGACGGTGAGCGGGTTGCGGTGCACGCCGTCGACGCGGAACTCGTAGTGCAGGTGGGGGCCGGTGGTCAGGCCGGTGCTGCCCACGTAGGCGATGATCTGCCCCTGGCGCACGCGCCGGCCGGCACGGATGCCGCGGGCGTAGCCGTTGAGATGGGCGTAGAGGGTGCTGTAGCGCTGCCCGTGTTGGATGATCACCGTCTTGCCGTAGCCACCCTTGCGGCCGCGGAAGACGATCTTGCCGTCGCCGGCGGCGCGCACGGGGGTGCCGCGGGGGGCGGCGTAGTCCACACCCTTGTGCACGCGCATGCGGTTGAGCACCGGGTGGAAGCGGCGCCCGAAGCGGGAGCTGATACGGGTGAACTGGACGGGGGTACGGAGGAAGGCGCGGCGCACGCTGCGCCCCTCGGGGGTGTAGTAATCGGTGCGCCCGTCCGGGGTGGTGTAGCGCACGGCGCGGTAGGTCTTGCCCTGGTTGGTGAATTCGGCGGCGACGATGCTGCCTTCGCCCAGGTAGCGACCGTCGCGGTAGAACTCCTCGTAGAGGACGCTGAAGCGGTCGCCCTCGCGGATGTCCAGGGCGAAGTCGATGTCCCAGCCGAAGATCTCCGCCAGTTCCATGGTCAGGCGGTCGGAAAGACCGGCCTCTTGCGCGGCCTCGAACAGGGAGCTGCGGATGGTGGCGCTGGCGGAGGCGAGCCAGGTGTCTACCGGCAGTTCGATGAGCTGGGCGTGGAAGCGGCCGTCTTCCCCCCGGCTCACCTGAAGGCTCCGGCGTTGGTCGGGGCGGTGGATCAGGGCCTGCAGGCGGCCGTCGCGGCGCAGGATCTCCAGTTCGTCGCCGGGCACGAGGCGCGCCAGGCGGCGGGTCGCTCGTCCGGCGTCGAGGAGCGCTTGCACCTCGCCGGCACCGAGGCCGAGACGCCGGAAGATGTCGTACAGGGTGTCGCCGGGGCGGACGGTAACGTGCTCCCACTGGGATCGCTCGTCGTTGGTCTTCGTGGTCGAGGTCGTTTCCAAGCGCGGAATGGCGAGGGCGAGGACGCGCTCGCCGGCGCCGTCGCGCTGGGCGGCCACCTGGGTGGAGGTGAAGGCGAGGAGGAGCAGGGCGAAGAGCTCCACGAGGGTCAATCCATGGA
>WFVN01000012.1 GCA_015491615.1 Gammaproteobacteria bacterium | reverse complement strand
CGAGGTTTCACGCTCATCGAGCTGATGGTGGTGATAGTGATCCTGGGAGTCATCGCCGCTTTTGCGGTGCCGGCCTATCAGGATCAGGTGCGCAAGGGGCGGCGCGCGGATGCCATGGGGACGTTGTTGAAGATCCAGGTGTTGGAGGAGCGCTGGCGGTTGGCCAACGGCCAGTACACCACCAATCTGGCCGACCTGGGGATGGGAACGACGACGCCCGAGGGCTACTACAATCTGAGCCTGAGTTCGACCAATCCGGCCGTCGGGTTCACTGCCACTGCCACTGCCGTAGGCGACCAGGCCAACGATACCGGCTGCACCACTTTCACCATTACCCAGGACGGCCCGGCCAGCGGTTGCTGGAGCAATTGATCACGGCCTCAAGGGGCGACCCTTGACCCTTCCGATGGGCTCGTTTCGCCTTCCGGCGGGCGTCTCCTTGGACTCGTGGTAGACTTTCCCCATGAAATGGCATGGGTTTGATCGATCATGGGCACCGTGACGCCACTTTCACGATCGACCGACGTGGTGGTCGTGGGCGGTGGGATCATCGGTATGCTCGGCGCTCGGGAATTGATCCTCGCGGGCCTGCGGGTGACCCTTTTGGAACGGGGTACCGCCGGGCGCGAGTCCACCTGGGCGGGGGGCGGCATCCTTTCGCCCCTGTATCCCTGGCGCTATCCCGACCCGGTCAACCACCTGGTCCTGTGGAGCCAGGGGATCTATCCCGAACTGGCGGAGTCGCTCCGTGAGGCCACCGGCATCGACCCGGAGTGGACCCGCAACGGCCTGTTGATCTTGGATCCGGGGGAAGCGGAACCGGCCCTCGCCTGGGGACGCCGCTTCCAGGCGGAAGTGGAGATCCTGCCGCCGGACGCGGCACGCGCCCTGGAACCCGGCCTGCATCGGGACACGGGCGGCGTGTGGTTGCCCCAGGTGGCGCAGATACGCAACCCCCGCCTGGCCAAGGCCCTGCGCGCCCACCTCCTGGACCTGGGGGTGTGCATCGAGGAAGGGGTGACGGTCACCGGCCTGTTGCGCGGCGACGAAGGGGTCGCCGGGGTGGAAACCGACGCCGGCCTCCGCCGGGCGGGAAAGGTGGTGATCTGCGCCGGCGCCTGGACCGGTCGCCTATTGGCGCAGATGGGCGCCCCGGTGGTGCCGGTGCGTCCGGTACGCGGACAGATGCTCCTCTACCGGGCGCCGCGGGACACGGTGCACCGCATCCTCATCCACGAGGGCCACTACCTCATCCCACGGCGCGACGGGCGCGTCCTCGTGGGCAGCACCATGGAGGAGACGGGGTTCGACAAGACCCCCACCCCCGGGGCCGCCGAGGAACTGGCGCGGGTTGCCGAATCCCTCGTCCCCGCCCTCGCCCGCTGTCCCAAAGAGGCCCATTGGGCGGGGCTGCGCCCCGGTTCCCCCGACGGCGTCCCCTTCATCGGGCCGCTGCCAGGCTGGGAAGGCCTGTACGTCAATGCCGGACATTTTCGTAACGGCGTGGTCACCGCCCCAGCCTCCGCCCGTTTGTTGGCCGATCTGGTTCTGGGCCGCCCCCCTATTCTCGATCCCGGACCTTATCGATTCAAAAGGGTGGGGGAGGTGGCCGATAATCCTCAATGAGCCCGCTGTGAGCGGGGAAATAACTCTTGTCAGCCCGGCCCAAATGTAATAATCATGCAGTAATTCGGTAAGGTAAACACACGACCATGAGCGCTGCAGAATTTCATCTAAGCAAGGCCGAGATCGTCGAACTGCTGCGTCGGCACCGTATTTCCCCCACGCAGCAACGGGTGGAGATTGCCCAGATCGTTCTCAGCAAGCCTCAACATCTGTCTGCCGACGAGGTCCTCGCCCTCGCCCACGAGCGCGGCAGCCGCGTCTCCAAGGCGACGGTGTACAACACCATGGGCCTGTTCGCGCGCGTGGGGCTGGTGCGCGAAGTGATCGTCGACCCCACCAAGGTCTTCTACGACTCCAACGTCAGCGAACACCACCACTTCTACAACGTCGATACCGGCGAACTCATGGACATCCCCGCCGGCGCGGTGGAGCTGGGGACGCTCCCCGACCTGCCCAAGGGCACCCAGGCCGCGGGGGTGGACGTCATCATCCGCGTGCGCAGCCAGTGACCCCCCTTCGCACACGGCGCGGCTTTGCTATAATCGCCCACCCTGCCGGTGTAGCTCAGTTGGTAGAGCAACTGATTCGTAATCAGTAGGTCGGGGGTTCGACTCCTCTCACCGGCACCAATCTCCTTCCAACTCGTTTCGCTTGTTTGGTGACTATCCTGCGAAAACGCGCCCATGCATGTCATGGCGCGCCCGCAGTCTCGACTTGACACCCCCGCCTTCCATCCTCAGAATCCCCGTCCTGCTTCAGGTGTCCCGAGGGTGTCCGCCCGAGGGATGAAACGGGAAGCCGGTGCGTTCGATGTGTCTCCATCGAGCAAAGCCGGCGCTGCCCCCGCAACGGTAGGCGAGTAGAAGGCGGATCATCACGCCACTGCGTTTCGACGTGGGAAGGCGATCCGCCCCGGTCGCAGCAGACCGCCTCGCGAGCCCGGAGACCGGCCTGGAGCCAAGGCCCTGTGCGGGCCTTGCGGTTGGCATTGCGGAGGGCGATGCCGCGGCCGGCAGTGACGCGTCTCCGTTTCCTTCCGTCCGTCGTTTCCTCCGTGGTGCCGGTGTCTCACCGATTCGCACGCGGGTGTGCGTGCCGGAGGAAAATTCGCAATGAAGAAACGTCGCCTGCCCGCAGCGGCTTGCCTGCTGCTGGGTTGTCACCCCGTCTTTGCCCTTCAAGTCGATGATCCCATCGTCATCACCGCGAGCCGCACCGCCGAGACGGTGGACGAGTCGCTGGCCCCGGTGACCGTCATCACGCGCGAAGCCATCGAGCGCCTCCAGGCGCAGTCGGTACAGGACCTCCTGCGGGCCCTGCCGGGCGTCGGCGTCGTCAACAACGGTGGGCCCGGCAAGACCACGTCGGTGTTCCTGCGCGGGACCGAGTCCGACCATGTGTTGGTCCTCATCGACGGGGTCAGGGTCGGTTCCGCCACCCTGGGCACCACGGCCTTCCAGGACATCCCCGTGGACCAGATCGATCGCATCGAGATCGTGCGCGGACCGCGCACCAGCCTCTACGGCTCCGAGGCCATCGGTGGAGTGATCCAGATCTTCACCCGCAAGGGGGGCGGTGCGCTCAGGCCCTTTTTCGCCCTCGGTGGCGGCAGTTATCGCACCTACAGCGCCTCGTCGGGGCTCTCCGGCGGCGGCACGCGCGGCTGGTTCAATCTGAGCGTGAGCGGCCTGGATACCGCCGGCTTCAACGCCTGCATCGGCAAGCCCTCGCCCGGCGGCGCCGGTTGCTTCACCATCGAGCCGGACAGAGACGGCTACCGCAATCTCTCCGGTGCCCTGCGCGCGGGCTACCGCTTCGGCGAGGGGCTCGAGGTGGATGTCCATGCCTTGCGTGCCGAAGGAAAAAACGCCTTCGACGGCGGTTTCGTCAACGAATCCGAGTCGGTGCGGCAGGTCCTCGGCGGCACGCTGCGCTACGCGCCCGCACACCGCTGGCGCGTGACCCTGACGGCGGGGCGCAGCCGGGACGCCTCCGACAATTTCAAGGACGGCGCTTTCCAGAGCCGCTTCGAGAGCGAGCGCGACACGCTCTCCCTGCAGAACGACATTGCCCTCTTCGATGACCAGCGGCTCACGGTGGGCGTCGATTACCGGGACGACCGCGTCGCCGGCACCACCGCCTATGCCGTCACCTCCCGCGACGACACGGGGCTGTTCGCCCAGTACCGGGGGGGATTCGATGCCCACGACGTGCAGTTTTCCCTGCGTCGCGACGACGACGCCCAATTCGGCGCGCGCACCACTGGCGCCGTGGCCTGGGGCTATGCCCTGGCTCCCGAGCTGCGCCTGGTCGCCTCTTACGGCACCGCCTTCAAGGCGCCCACCTTCAACGAGTCGTACTATCCGGGCTATGGCAACCCGGCCTTGCGCCCCGAGTCCTCGCGCAGCGTGGAGATGGGCCTGCGTGGTGAGTTCGGCCGGGGCCGCTGGTCCGTCAACGCCTTCGAAACACGCATCGACGATCTGATCGCCTACGATGCGTCGATCTTTGCCCCCAACAACATCGACCAGGCGCGCATCCTCGGTGTGGAGGCGGTGCTCGCCGTTCGCCTGGGTGGTTGGACGTGGGACGCGGGTCTCACCCTCCTCGACCCCAAGAACCGTTCCGGTGGCGCCAACGACGGCAACCTCCTGCCCCGCCGGGCCGAACGCACCTTGCGTGTGGATGCCGACCGTGACTTCGGTCGCTACCGGCTGGGGGCGACCCTGGTCGCCGTGGGCCGGCGCTACGACGATCTCGCCAACACCCGCGTGCTCGATGGCTACGCCACGGTCGATGTGCGCGGCGAGTATCACTTCGCCCGTAACTGGCGGTTGCAGGGGCGCATCGAAAACCTGTTCGATGCGGACTACGAGACCGCCGCCTACTACAACCAGCCGGGGCGCAGCGCCTATCTGACCCTGCGCTACGCACCCTGACCAAGGAGGCCGCTATGACCCTCTCGACCCGTAACCAAGCCCTCATCGGCGCCGTGCTGGTGCTGTTCCTCGCCGCCACCCGCGGCCAGCACTTCGCCACCGCCTGGCACCTGCCCGACGCCTCCTGGGCGGTGTTCTTCCTCGCCGGCGTGTATCTGCGACCGGCGTGGGTCCTGCCGGCCCTGCTGGCCCTCGTCTGGGGGTTGGATTTCCTGCCCTATCTGCGAGACGGCGCGAGCCTGGCGGAGGTCATCGGTGGTGGTCGGGCCTTCTGCCTAACCCCCGCCTACTTCTTCCTCCTGCCGGCCTACGGCGCCCTGTGGCTCGCCGGGCGTTGGTATGCGCGCCGCCACCGTTTCCAATGGCGTACCTTGCTGCCGCTCCTTGGCGCCGTGTTTGTCGGCGCCCTGGTCTCGGAGCTGTTCTCCAGCGGGGGGTTCTACTTCTTCTCCGGCCGTTTCGACGAGCCGACCCTGGCCGAATTCGGCGCGCGTCTGGAGAGATACTTCCCTGCTTCCCTGGGATCGATGGCGTTCTACGTGGGGATCGCCGCCGCGATTCACGCGCTGCTAGGTCTCGCAGCCGGCGCACACCGCCTCCACAAGGTGGTGTGAGCGGCTGGTGCCCATCGAGTCTCACGACGCCTGTGGCAGGGTCACGGTGATGCTGGTGCCTTCCCCTTCGCGGCTCTTTGCCTGGATGTGGCCGCCGAGGCTTTCCACGTATTCCTTCGCTTCGTACATGCCGATGCCCATGCCCTCGATGCCCTTGGTGGTCTCGAAGGGCTTGAACAGGCGGGTGCGGATGAATTCTTCGCTCATGCCGACGCCGTCGTCCTCGACGGTGACGATCACCCGTCCGTTCTCGCTGTGCGCCCGCACGGTGACGTGGCCGCGCTCGGGGATGGCCTCGATGGCGTTGTTGACGATGTTGCCGAGGACGTTCAACAGCTTGCCGCGCTCGGCACGTACCACGGCGCCGGTCTCGGGGGCGTGGAAGCTCAGTTGGATGTGGGGGCGCACGGTCTTTCGATAGCGGTGTTCCAGGGAGGCCATGAGCTCGCGCACGTCCAAGGGCTCGGGTGGCTTGGGTTCGGTGGGCGGGGTGGTGGCGTTGAGGCGGGCGAGGAGCTCGCGCATCTTCTCTACCGTGTGGGAGAGAGTCTGGTGCATGTCGTCCAGGAAGTCGGGGTTGTCTCGGTAGCGGTGGTAGTTGCGGTTGATGAGATCGAGCTGGGAGATGATGTTTTTGAGGTCGTGAATGACGTAGGTGGCCAGTTTGGTGTAGGCGCCGAACTGCTTGGCCTCGGCCAGTTCGCGGGCGATCTGTGCCTGGAGAAGACTGATGGCTACTTGCCGGCCCACGGTCTTGGCCAGGTCGATGTCTTCCCAGTCGATGGCGCGGCGCGAGCGGGAGTGGCCGAGAACCACGAAACCGAACAGCTCGGCGTTCACCAAGAGGGGTAGCAGCAGCCACGGGCGCGGGCGGGTGCGGGTCAGCCACTCGGGCGGGGTGAGGCCGGGGTAGAGGTCCTCGCCGCGCTCCAGCTCGTCCAGGTCGATGACCCATTGCCAGTCGGCCAGGAAACGTACCGCCGGGTCGTCGTCGGGGACCTGTTCGACGGGGAAATGCAGTCCGCTGGCGGTCTCCAGTCGATAGACGTTCCCGTGCCGCAGCCACAGGGCGCCGACGGGGCAGTCGAACACGTCGCGGTAGATGTCCACCGTGGTGTGGCGTAGTCGCTCGTCGTCGTCCAGGGCGGTGGAGAGTTTCTTGGTCACCCCCAGCCAGGATTCTCGGTAGTCGTATTTGAAATTGTAGAAGTGCTGGTTGATGAAGGATTTGATGTTGCTGCGCTTGACCACCAGCAGACCGAGAACGGGGACCAGGACGGCGAGGGCCAGGTAGGTCCAGGCGGGCTGATACACCTGGCGGGAGAGAAGGCCGGTGTAGTGGTGCATCAGGTAGAGGCCATGCACCGTCGCCAGGGTGATGATGAGGAGCATGGCCAGGTGGCCGGCGTGGCGGGAGATGTGCAGCTTGATGCCCAGGCTGGGGGTACGGGTGGCGAAAAGGACGACGAAGGGTAGGGCGGTCAAATGAGCCAAGGGCTGTAAGGGACGGAGATCGGGCAAGGGCCGGTCGAGGAGAACGCTCAGTTGTCCAAGACCCTGAAAGCCGGCAATGAGATAGACCGCCAATACCAGGTTGCGGATCGCCCAGCGGTGCGCCTTGGGCGAGCGCAGGTAGAGGATGGTGGCGTGTAGGACCAGGGTGAGGTTGAGAGCCGGGAGGAGGGTCTCCGGCCCGAAACGCCCCTCGTGGGTGGCCGCGGCCAGGTAGGTAAGGACGTAGCCGATGGTGGTGAGGGCCAGGTCGCGGTCGTTCTGCTCTTGCTGCACGCGCCCGACGTGGTAGAGGAGCAACACCAGGAACAAGGTCTCGGGGATGTCGATCCACGGCTGGATGCGTGGGTCGAAGGTGATGCTGGACAGGGCCAGGGTGGTGAGCCAGGCCGGATAGAGCCAGTTGCGCCGGTCCAGCTCGGTGCGCTTGATGGAGAGGGCGACGAGGAATAAATAGACTCCCGCCACCGCCAGGGCGATGAGCAACAGGGGCAGGGGGATGGCGTTCATGCCGGGTCGGGAGGAGTGAAACTCATCCGCGCATTGTAGGGCTGAAGCGAGGGGTGGCGCTACGCCTTGGGTCGAACCCCCGCCAGGTGTTCGATGAGGGCCTTCTGGGCGTGCAGGCGATTTTCCGCCTCGTCCCACACCACGCTCTGGGGACCGTCGATGACCTCGGCGGCGACCTCCTCGCCCCGGTGGGCGGGCAGGCAGTGCATGAACAGGGCGTCTTCCTTGGCCGCAGCCATCACCCGCGCATCGACCTGGTAGGGGGCGAAGGCGGCCTGGCGCTGCCGTTGTTCGTCCTCCTGGCCCATGCTCGCCCACACGTCGGTGACCACCAGGTCGGCCTCCTCGGCGGCCGCCAGCGGGTCGCGCAGGAGCTGGATCTCGGCCCCTGCGGCGCGCGCCGCCTCGACGATCCGCGCCTCCGGCTCGAAGCCCTCGGGGCAGGCGATGCGCAGGGTGAAGCCGAACTGGCGCGCGGCGTTGATGTAGGAGTGGCACATGTTGTTGCCGTCGCCGATCCAGGCCACGGTGCGGCCGCGGATGGGGCCGCGGTGCTCGACGTAGGTCTGCACGTCGGCGAGGAGCTGGCAGGGGTGGAAGCGGTCGGTGAGGGCATTGATGACCGGCACCTGGGAGTAGGCGGCGAACAGCTCCAGCTTCTCGTGTTCGAAGGTGCGCACCATGATCATGTCCACCATGCGCGAGAGTACGCGCGCGGAGTCCTCGATGGGTTCGCCGCGCCCCAGCTGCGTGTCGCGCGGGGAGAGGAAGATGGCGTGACCGCCGAAGTGGGTCATGGCGGTCTCGAAGGAGACCCGGGTGCGGGTGGAGGACTTCTCGAAGACCATGCCCAGGGTCTTGTTCTTCATGGGCTCGTAGCGGTGGCCGGCGCGCAGCAGGCGTTTCAGCTCGATGGCCCGGCGGATGAGGGCCTCCAGCTCGTCGGCGGAGAGGTCCAGCAGGGTGAGGAAGTGGCGTACGGTCATGGGTGGTTGCTCAAGGGAGGAATCGACGGATCAGTTCGGCGACGCCATCGGCCAGACGGTCGGTCTCCGCGTCGCCGATGACGAGGGGCGGCAGCAGGCGCAGCACCCGCTCGGCGGTGACGTTGATCAGCAGCCCGGCCTCCAGGGCCTCGCCCACCAGGGCGGCGCAGGGGCGGTCCAGCTCGATGCCCACCATCAGACCGCGGCCGCGGATCTCCACCACCCCGGGCAGGTCGGCGAGCTGGTCGCACAGTCGCTCGCGCAGGCGTGCCCCCTGGGCGGCGGCGCGCTCGGGCAGGGCCTCCTGGTCCATCACCTCGAGGGTGGCCAGGGCGGCGCGGCAGGCCAGGGGGTTGCCGCCGAAGGTGGAGCCGTGGCTGCCCGGGCCGAGGACCTCGGCGGCGGGGCCGCGCGCCAGGCAGGCGCCGATGGGTACCCCGTTGCCCAGGGCCTTGGCGAGGGTGACCACGTCCGGCAGGAGCGCCTCGTGCTGGTAGGCGAACCACTGGCCGGTGCGACCCATGCCGGTCTGCACCTCGTCGAGCATGAGCAGCCAGCCGTGGCGGTTGCACAGCTCGCGCAGGCCGTCCAGGTAGCCGGCGGGCGGGATGCGCACGCCCCCTTCCCCCTGGATGGGTTCTACCAGCACCGCCACCACCCCGGGGTGGTTCTCCGCCGCCCGCTCCAAGGCCTCCAGATCGCCGAAGGGTACGCGCAGGAAACCGTGCACCAGGGGCTCGAAACCGGCCTGGGCCTTGCGGTTGGCGGTGGCGGTGAGGGTCGCCAGGGTGCGCCCGTGGAAGCTGCCCTCGCAGACGATGATGGCCGGGTCCTCCACCCCCCGTTCGTGGCCGAAGCGGCGCGCCAGCTTGATGGCCGCCTCGTTGGCCTCGGCGCCGGAATTGGCGAAGAACACCCGCTGCATGCCGGAGAGGTCGCACAATCGCTCGGCCAGCTCTTCTTGCAAGGGGATGCGGTAGAGATTGGAAGTGTGGACTAGGGTGCGGGCCTGTTCGCACAGGGCCTCGGCCACCTTGGGGTGGGCGTGGCCCAGGTTGCACACGCCGATGCCGGAGAGGGCGTCGAGGTAGCGCTTGCCCTGGGCGTCCTCCAGCCATACCCCCTCGCCGCGGACGAAGGCCACCGGCAGGCGGGCGTAGGTGGGCATGAGGTGTTCGATGCTCATTGGTCTTGCTTCCTGGCGCAAAACAAAACGGCAGTTCCGTTGCGGGAACCGCCGTTCGTCGGATTCTATTGCAGTTCCGGGGCGGGGGCAAACCCGCCCGGACCCGGCCTCAGGTGCCGAAGTTGCCGGCCACGAAGTCCCAGTTGACCAGATTCCAGTAAGCCTCCAGGTACTTGGGACGGGCGTTGCGGTAGTCGATGTAGTAGGCGTGCTCCCACACGTCCACGGTCAGCAGCGGGGTCTTGCCCTCGGTCATGGGGTTGCCGGCGCCGGTGGTGTTGACGATCTCCAGGCCGCCGTCGGCGTTCTTCACCAGCCAGGTCCAGCCGCAGCCGAAGTTGGTGGCCGCGGACTGGGTGAACTTCTCCTTGAAGGCGGCGAAGGAGCCGAAGGCGCTGTTGATGGCGTCCGCCAGGGCGCCCGCGGGCTCGCCGCCGCCGTTGGGCTTGAAGCCGTTCCAATAGAAGGTGTGGTTCCACACCTGGGCGGCGTTGTTGAAGATGCCGCCGGAGGACTTCTTGACGATCTCCTCCAGGGGCATGTCCTCGAACTCGGTGCCCTTGATGAGGTTGTTGAGGTTGGTCACGTAGGTGGCGTGGTGTTTGCCGTAGTGGAACTCCAGGGTCTCCTTGGAGATGTAGGGCTCCAAGGCGTCCATGGCGTAGGGCAGTTCGGGCAGCTTGTGTTCCATGTTCGTTCTCCTTTTTGGTCCGGAATGATCGGGTGAACCACTCGGGAATTGGGTGGAGCGAGTCTAATTTATCCCCCGGGGCGACGCAACGCGGTGCCGCCATTTGCTAAACTGCCGCCATGGACAAGGTGGAGCTGGCCATTTTCGAACGCCGCCTGGCGGCCGTGTGCGACGAGATGGGCGCGGTGCTCGCCCGCGCCGCCTTCTCCCCCAACATCAAGGACCGCCTGGACTACTCCTGCGCCGTCTTCGACGCCGGCGGGCACCTCGCCGCCCAGGCCGCCCACATCCCCGTGCACCTGGGGAGCATGGCCCAGGCCATGGCCTCCGTGGTGGAGAGCACCGACTGGCACCCGGGCGACGTGCTGGTGTTCAACGACCCCTACCTGGGCGGCACCCACCTGCCGGACGTGACCGTCGTCTCGCCGGTGTTCGTGGGCGGGGCGAAGGTGGGCTTCGTCGCCAGCCGCGCCCACCACGCCGACATCGGCGCGCGCGTCCCCGGTTCCATGCCCCTGGCCCGGCACCTGGACGAGGAAGGGGTGATCATCCCGCCCGGCAAACTGGTGCGCGGCGGCGTGCTGGACGAGGGCATGTGGCGGGAGATCCTCGCCGACCTGGGCGATCCGGACCTGGCGGCCGGCGACTTCCAGGCGCAGATGGCCGCCAACCGGGTGGGGGCGGCGCGCCTGGCGGAGCTGGTGGAGGCCCTGGGCGCGGCCCGCTACCTGGAGGGCCTGGGGGACCTCGACGCCTATGCCCGGCGCTTGGCCTCGGCGGCCATCGCCCGCCTCCCCGAGGGCCGCTACGCCTTCACCGACCACCTCGACGACGACGGCTTCGGCCACACCGACATCCCCATCACCGTTACCGTGGACATCCACGACGGCCGCGCCGTGGTGGACTTCGCCGGCACTGCCGACCAGGTGGAGGGTAACCTCAACTGTCCCCTGGCGGTGACCGCGGCGGCGGTGTTCTACGTCTTCCGCTGCCTGATGCCCGAACAGACCCCCGCCTGCCACGGGGCCTTCGCCCCCATCGAGCTGCGCGCCCCCGAGGGCTGTCTGGTGAACGCCCGCCGCCCGGCCGCCTGCGGCGCCGGCAACGTGGAGACCAGCCAGCGCATCGTCGATGCTCTCCTGGGGGCCCTGGCACCGGCCTTGCCCGAGGCCATCCCCGCCGCCTCCCAGGGGACCATGAACAACGTCGCCATGGGCGGCGGCGAAGGAGGACGCTGGAGCTACTACGAGACCCTCGGCGGCGGCACCGGCGCCGGCCCGCAGGGGCACGGGGCGAGCGCCATCCACTGCCATATGACCAACACCCTCAACACCCCCATCGAATCCCTGGAACTGCACTATCCTCTGCGCGTGCTCCGCTACCAGATCCGCCGCGGTTCGGGCGGCCTCGGCCGCCACCGGGGCGGCGACGGCCTGGTGCGCGAGTATCAGTTCCTCGCCCCCGCCCAGGTGACCCTCATCGGCGAGCGCCGCCGGCGCGGCCCCTGGGGCCTGAAGGGAGGCGAGGCGGGCAAGCCGGGGCAAGACCTCCTCAACGGCGACCCCCTGCCCGGCAAGGCCCGTTTCCAAGCGCGCGCGGGCGACCGCCTCACCATCGAGACCCCGGGCGGCGGCGGCTGGGGCGAACCCTACCCGGTCCCCTGAAGATGTGCGGCATCTGCGGAGAACTGCGCCTGGACGGGCGCGACGCCGATCTGGGCACCATCGCCGCCATGCTCCCCCACCTGGAGCGACGCGGCCCCGACCACGGCGGCAGTCATGGCGACGGTCCCCTGGCCCTGGGGCACCGGCGCCTGGCCATCATCGACCTCAGCGAGCGGGCCAACCAACCCATGGTGGACCCGGAGCTGGGTCTGGTGCTGGTTTTCAACGGCGCTATCTACAACTACCGCGAACTGCGCGCGGAACTGCGCGCCCTGGGCTACCGCTTCTTCACCGACGGTGACAGCGAGGTCATCCTCAAGGCCTACCACGAGTGGGGGGAGGGCTGCGTGGAGCGCCTGCACGGCATGTTCGCCTTCGCCGTCTGGCACACCCACCGCCGTACCCTGTTCCTGGCCCGCGACCGCCTCGGCATCAAGCCCCTCTACTACAGCCTCGACGACCGCCGCCTGCGTTTCGCCTCCAACACCCAGGCCCTCCTGGCCGGCGGCGACATCGACACCACCCTCGACCCCGAGGCCCTGCACTTCCAGTTCACCCTGCACGGCGTCGTCCCCGCCCCCCGCACCTTCCTCAAGGGCATCCGCAAGCTGCCCCCGGCCACCTGCGCCACCCTCGACCTGAAGGGCCACTGGCGCGAGCGCCGCTACTGGTATCTGGATCAGGTGGGGCAGGATCGCGACACCCCGGCCGAGGTCTGGCCCGAGCGCATCGAGGCGGCCCTGCGCGAGGCGGTGCGCCGGCGCCTGGAGATCGCCGACGTGCCCGTGGGGGTGCTCCTCTCCGGCGGCCTCGACTCCAGCCTCCTGGTGGCCCTGTTGGCCCAGGAAGGGGCCCGCGACCTGCACACCTACTCCATCGGCTTCGAGGATGTGGGCGAGGAACGCGGCAGCGAATTCGAGTACTCCGACCGGGTAGTGGCCCGCTACCCCACCCGGCACCGCAAGTTCTCCATCCCCAATCCGGAGGTCCTCGCGCGCCTGCCCGAGGCGGTGGACGCCATGGCCGAGCCCATGTTCGGCCAGGACGCGGTGGCCTTCTACCTGCTCGCCGAACGGGTCTCGCAGGAGATCAAAGTGGTGCAGAGCGGCCAGGGGGCGGACGAGGTCTTCGCCGGCTATTTCTGGTACCCGCGCATGGCCGCCGAGCGCGAGGGGCCGCCGGTGGAACGCTTCGCCCGCCACTATTTCGACCGCGACCACGACGAATACCAGGCCATGATCGCCCCCGAATACCAGGTGGGCGACGTGACCCGCGCCTACATCGCCCGGCGCCTGGAAGAGCCCGGCGCGGGCGGCTTCCTGGACCAGGTCCTGCGCCTGGACGTGACCACCCTGGTGGTGGACGACCCGGTGAAACGGGTGGACAACATGACCATGGCCTGGGGCCTGGAGGCGCGCGTCCCCTTCCTCGACCACCGCTTGGTGGAGACGGCCATGGCCATGCTCGCCGAACTCAAGCTCCCCGAGGGCGGCAAACACCCCCTCAAGGTCATCGCCCGCAAATACCTGCCGCCCGAGGTCATCGACCGCCCCAAGGGCTACTTCCCCATGCCCGCCCTCAAATACGTGCGCGGTGACTTTCTGGCCTTCATGCGCGAGGTGCTGGAATCCCCCGCCTGCCGCGCCCGTGGTCTTTACCGGCGCGAGTACGTGGAGCGCCTGCTGGCGGAACCCGAGCGCCACCACACTCGTCTGCAGGGGAGCAAGCTCTGGCACCTCGCCCTGCTGGAACTGTGGCTCCAGCGCCACGTGGATCCCCTGGCCTCGGCGAGTGCCTGAGTGTTATGATCGGGAATTGATCCAGGACATCCAACGGAGGAACCATGAGCAGCCTGCTGGACACCCTCAAGCAACAGATCGCCGAAAACCCCGTCATCATCTACATGAAGGGCACCCCCGAGCTGCCCATGTGCGGCTTCTCCCAGCGCGCCGCCCAGGCGATGATGGACACCGGGGTCGAGTTCGCCTATGTGAACGTCTTGCAGAATCCACAGATCATGGCCGAGTTGCCCAAGGTGGCCGACTGGCCCACCTTCCCCCAGATCTTCATCGACGGCGAGCTGGTGGGCGGTTGCGACATCGTCCTTGAGCTGCACGCCCAGGGTGAATTGAAGCCGATGATGGAAGCGGCGGTGGCCAAGGCCAAGGAAAAGAAGGCCCAGGACTCCGCCGAAGGCCAGTAACCCGCCCAAGCGCCCCGTCCCGGAGTGTTTTTCTTTTCCCTTTCATCCGCGTTTCACGCCACTTCGGCACCCTTCGCGGGGTATGGTATCGTTCTTGCCTTCCACGGCCCGTCCTTCAGGGCTCGGCGGGATGTGCCGAGAACGACCGACAGAACGATCGAAGGGAGACTCCATGGGTGGGATACGACGCGCCGTGCGCGCGCTCTGGCTGGCGGGCCTGCTGTTCCTCGTGACGGGCGCCGCTTGGGCGGGGCAAAAGGTGACCCTGAACCTCAAGGGCGCCGACATCAACGCCGTCATCACCACCGTCGCCGAGGCCACCGGCAAGAACTTCATCGTCGATCCACGCGTCAAGGGCAAGGTGACCATCGTCTCCGCCCAGCCCCTGGCGCCCGATCAGGTCTATCAGGTCTTCCTCGCCATGCTGGAGGTGCACGGCTACGCCGCCGTGCCCAGCGGCCCGGTGATCAAGATCGTCCCCGACGCCGAGGCCAAGCACAGCGGCACGCCGCCGCGCGGCGAGGGCGAGGAGGTGATCACCCAGGTGGTGGAGATCCGTCACGTCTCCGCCGCCCAGTTGGTGCCCATCCTGCGCCCCCTGGTGCCGCCCCAGGGGCATCTGGCCGCCCACGCCCAGACCAACACCCTCATCCTCGCCGACCGCGCCAGCAACGTGCAGCGCCTGCTGCGCATCATCGAGCGTATCGACCAGCCCTCCGGTGGCGAGATCGAGGTGGTGCCCCTGGAGCACGCCTCCGCCGCCGAGGTGGTGCGCGTCCTCAACAGCCTGCAGCAGGCCAAGCGCAAGAACGAGCCCAAGTCCCAGCAGCCCACCCTGGTGGCGGACGAGCGCACGAACTCCATCCTCATTGGCGGCGAGAAGGCGGCGCGCCTGCAACTGAAAACCATCATCGCCCATCTGGACACCCCTTCGGAGACGGTGGGCAACACGCACGTGGTCTATCTGCGCTACGCCCAGGCCAAGGACCTGGTGCCGGTCCTCACCGGGGTCGGCAAGTTGCAGGCCAAGCGCAGTCAGAAGGGCAAGAAGACCAGTGCGTCAAACCTGCCCTTCAACATCCAGGCGGACGAAGCCACCAACGCCCTCGTCATCACTGCCCCCCCGGACGTCGTCCGTTCCCTCAAGACGGTCATCCAGCAACTGGACGTACGCCGCGCCCAGGTGCTGGTGGAGGCGGTCATCGCCGAGGTCTCCATGAGCAAGGCCATGGAGCTGGGGGTGCAATGGGTGGCCGGCGGCGAGAGCCCCGGCGACAAGCCCGTGGGGGTGGTGAACCTGGGCAACAACAGCATCGTCAACGTCGCCGGTTCGATCATGCAGCGGCAGATTCCCCCCCTCGGTCCCGGTCTCACCCTGGGCGTTGGCCGTATCCGCGACGGCGGTTACAACCTTGCGGCCATCGTCAACGCCCTCGCTTCCGACGCCGCCACCAACGTCCTCTCCACCCCCAACCTCATCACCATGGACAACGAGGAAGCGGAGATCTTCGTCGGTCAGGAGGTCACCGTACCCACCGGCACCTACGCGGTCACCGGCGGTCCCGGCGGGGCCAGCGTCAGCAACCCCTTCGTCACCTTCAAGCCCAAGAAGGTGGGCATCCGCCTGAAGGTGAAGCCGCAAATCAACGAGGGCGACGCCATCAAGCTGGACCTGGAACAGACGGTGGACTCCATCACCTCCGGCCAGGCCGGTCAGGCGGATCTGGTCACCAGCCAGCGGTCCATCAAGACCTCGGTGATCGTCGACGACAGTGAAGTGGTGGTCCTCGGCGGCCTGATCACCGACGACGTCAACGACACCATGCAAAAGGTGCCGATCCTGGGCGATTTGCCCTTGTTGGGCAACTTGTTCCGCTTCAAGCGCACCAACAAAGTGAAGACCAACCTAATGATCTTCCTGCGCCCGGTGATTCTCCGCGATCAGGCCATGACCGCCGCCGTGACGCAGCAGAAATACAGTCTCATGCGCGCCAAGCAACTGGAGGCACGGGAAAAGGGAGCCGGCCTGTTGCGCGGCGAAGAGACGGCGGTGCTCCCCGCCATCGAAGATTTCCTCAGCCATCCCAAGGAAAAGGAGAACCCGCAGGCCTCGCCCGGGTCCAAAGCGACACCGGCGCTCGAGCAAGCGCCCGAGCCACGTCCCGCGCCCCCTGATCCGGCGCCGGAAGACGAGACCTTCGACTGACCATGTACCAACCGGACAGCCATTCCGCGCTCCCCGAGACCGCCGAAGAGAGTCCGCCGGAAGTCCCGGACGAGACGGCAGGGCCCCCGGCCCTCGGCTACGCCTTCGCCCGCCGCCACCAGGTACTCGTGGAGGGCTTGGACGAACACGGTGCGCGGGTAGTGCTGGGGCCCGGCGCCAGTGTTGCCATCCTCGCCGAACTGCGCCGCGCCCTGGACCGGCCCCTGCGTCTGCGCCAGGTGGATGCCGAGACCTTCGACGCCCTCCTCCAGCAGGGCTACGAGCAGGGCACCAACCAGGCCATGCAGATGGCCGGCGAACTGCACGAGGAGCTGGACCTCACCAGCGTCGCCCAAGAGCTGGGGGAGCCGGAAGATCTCCTGGAGACCGAAGACGACGCCCCCATCATCCGTCTCATCAACGCCCTCCTCACCGAGGCCATCAAGGCGGACGCCTCCGACATCCACATCGAGCCCTTCGAGAACCGCCTGGTGGTGCGCATGCGGGTGGACGGCGTGCTGCGCGAGGTGCTGGAGCAGAAGCGCGCCCTCGCCCCCCTCATCGTCTCCCGCATCAAGGTCATGGCGAAGCTGGACATCGCCGAGAAACGCCTCCCCCAGGACGGCCGCATCTCCCTCAAAGTGGCCGGGCGGGCGGTGGATGTGCGCGTCTCCACCCTGCCTTCGGGGCACGGTGAGCGGGTGGTGATGCGCCTGCTGGACAAGCGTGCCGGACGCCTCGACCTGGAACAGCTGGGTATGTCCGAGCGCGACCTCACGGTGGTCAACCGGATGATCCACAAGCCGCACGGCATCATCCTCGTCACCGGCCCCACCGGCTCCGGCAAGACCACCACCCTGTACGCCGCCCTCACCCGCCTCAACGAGCGCTCGCGCAACATCATGACGGTGGAAGACCCCATCGAGTACTACCTGGACGGGGTCAACCAGACGCAGGTGAACCCCAAGGTGGACATGACCTTCGCCCGCGGCCTGCGCGCTATCCTGCGCCAGGACCCGGACGTGGTCATGGTGGGCGAGATCCGCGACCTGGAGACGGCCGAGATCGCCGTCCAGGCCTCCCTCACCGGTCACCTGGTCCTCTCCACCCTGCACACCAACACCGCCGTGGGGGCGGTCACCCGCCTGCGCGACATGGGCGTCGAGCCCTTCCTTCTCTCTTCCACCCTCCTGGGGGTGGTGGCGCAGCGCCTGGTGCGTCTCCTCTGCCCCCACTGCAAACGCCCGCAGCCGGCCAGCCACGCCGACTGCGAGCTGCTGGGGGTGGATCCGGCCGAGCCGCCCATCCTCTACCACCCGGTGGGCTGCCCCGAGTGCAACCACAGCGGCTACCGCGGACGCACCGGCATCTACGAAGTGGTGGAGGTGGACGACACCCTGCGCACCATGATCCACGACGGCTCCAGCGAACAGGCCATGGAGACCCACGCCCGCCGCCGCGGCCCCAGCATCCGCCAGGACGGCGTCCGCCGCGTGCTCGCCGGGGAGACGACCCTGGAAGAGGTCCTGCGCGTCACCCGCGAGGACTGAGCCCCCATGGGCGCCTTTGAATACACCGCGCTCGACCCCAAGGGCCGCACTCGCAAGGGCGTGGTGGAGGGCGACACCCCCCGCCAGGTGCGCCAGGCCCTGCGCGAACAGGGTCTCTTGCCCGTCTCTGTGGAGGAGGTGCGGCAGAAGGAGGCGCGCCGCAGCGGCGGCGGAACGCTGTTCAAACGCGGCATCTCCGCCGCCGACCTGGCCCTGCTGACCCGCCAACTGGCCACCCTGGTGCGTTCCGGCATGCCCCTGGAGGAGGCCCTCAAGGCCGTCTCCCAGCAGACCGAGAAGCCGCGCATCAAAAGCATGGTGATGGGGGTGCGCTCGCGCATCCTCGAGGGCCACACCTTCGCCGACGCCCTCGGCGACTTCCCGCACGTCTTCTCCGACCTCTACCGCACCACCATCGCCGCCGGCGAGCAGTCCGGCCACCTGGACGTGGTCCTGGAGCGCCTCGCCGACTGCACCGAAGGGCGCCAGGCCATGCGCCAGAAACTGGGTCTGGCATTGCTCTATCCGGCCCTGGTGACCCTCGTCGCGGTGGGGGTCATCCTCCTGCTCCTCAGCTACGTCGTCCCCCAGGTGGTGGAGATGTTCGCCCACGTGGGGCAGGAACTCCCCTGGCTCACCCGCGCCCTCATCGCCACCAGCGACTTCCTCTCCGCCCACGGCCTCACCCTGCTGGCGGCCCTCGCCGCCGCCGGCCTCGCCTTCCACGCCCTCCTACGCCGCGAGGGGCCGCGCCGGCGCTTCCACGCCCTGCTCCTGCGCCTGCCGCTGATCGGGCGCGTGGTACGCGGCCTGGAGACGGCCCGCTTCGCCCGCACCTTCGCCATCCTCACCGCCAGCGGCGTGCCCGTGCTGGAGGCCATGCGCCTGTCCGCCCAGGTCATCACCAACCTGCCCATGCGCGAGGCGGTGCAGGCCGCCGCCCGCCGTGTGCGCGAGGGGGCGGGCATCAAGCAGGCCCTGGAGACGGGCGGCTACTTCCCCCCCATGACCCTCCACCTCATCGCCTCCGGCGAGGCCTCCGGCAACCTGGAGGCGATGCTGGAGCGCGCCGCCGAGACCCAGGAACGGGAGCTGGAGACCACCATCGCCGCCCTCGTCGGCGTCTTCGAGCCGTTCATGATCCTGGTCATGGGCGGCGTCGTCCTCACCATCGTCCTCGCCATCATGGTCCCCATCCTGGACATGAACCGGCTCATCCAGTAGCTCAATAAATCCGCGCCGCTGACGACAGGCAGGTAGGCCCTGCCCGTCGGAGGCGCCATGGCGCGTCTGCTCCTGTGTCTGTTCGTTCTCCTCGCCGCCCGCGCGGGCTGGGCGGGGACGGACCGCTTCATCGTCGATCTGGTGCCGGCGGCGGCCAAGCCAGGACAGGCGGCGCGCCTGGATCTTGGGGCGGGCTGGCCGGCGCTCGCCAAGGTGCGGGCGGTGGGCTCGCGCTTGATCCTGCGCGTGGATGCGCCCCTGGACGATGCCGAGGCCGAGGCCCTGGCGCGGCGCCTGGCGGAGGACCCGCGCGTGCGGCGCGCCGAGCCGGACCGCATCCTGCGCCCGGCGCGCCTGCCCGACGACCCCTTCTGGCCCGACCAGTGGTACCTGCACGACACCTCCACCGCCCCCGCTGCCATCGGCCTGCCCGCCGCCTGGGAGCGGACCGTGGGCGACGCCGCGGTGACGGTGGCGGTGGTGGACACCGGCGTCCTGCCGCACGCGCAACTGGCGCCGCGCCTGTTGCCCGGCTACGACTTCGTCTCCGACCCCGCCATGGCCCGCGACGGGGACGGGCGCGACGGCGACGCCAGCGACCCCGGTGACGACTGCGGCGCCGGCAGTTCCTGGCACGGCACCTTCGTCGCCGGCCAGATCGGCGCCGTGAGCGACGACGGCGAGGGCATCGCCGGCGTGGACTGGGCCGCCGGGATCCTGCCGGTGCGCGTCCTCGGCGCCTGCGGCGGCTACAGCTCGGACATCGCCGACGGCATCCGCTGGGCCGCCGGCCTGCCCGTGCCCGGGGTGCCCGACAACCCCCGTCCGGCGCGCGTGATCAACCTCTCCCTGGGCGGCTGGGGGGCATGCGGCTACACCCTCCAGGAGGCCATCGACGCCGCCCGCGCCGCCGGCGCGGTGGTGGTCGCCGCGGCCGGCAACGACGGCGGCGACGCCGCCCAGAGCTCGCCCGGCAACTGCGCCGGCGTCGTCACCGTGGCGGCGGTGAGCCGCGACGGCGGCGCCACCAGCTACACCAACACCGGCGCGGTGGTGGACCTGGCGGCCCCCGGCGGCGACGCCCAGGGGCGCATCCTCTCCCTCGCCAACGACGGCTGGAGCGACCCCGGCGCGGACACCTACGGCCACGCCGAGGGCACCAGCATGGCCGCGCCCCTGGTGAGCGGCACCGTCGCCCTCATGTTCGCGTTGGATCCCACCCTCGACCCCGATGCCGTGGCCGCCCACCTCGCCGCCCACGCGCGCCCCTTTCCCACCGGCACTGGCCGCGACTGCCGCGCCTGCGGCGCCGGCATCCTGGACACGGGCAGCACCCTCGCCGCCCTCGCCCCCAACGCCCCGCCGCGGGTGGACCTGGGTCCCGACCGGCGCGTGCGGGCCGGCGTATCGGTGGTCCTCGCCGCCGCGGCCGACGATCCCGACGGCGACGCCCTCACCC
>WFVN01000011.1 GCA_015491615.1 Gammaproteobacteria bacterium | reverse complement strand
CTCGGAGAACCACTCCTCGTACACCACCCCGAAGGCCTCCAGGTCCTCGCGGATGTCCTCGAGGATGAGGCGCAGCCCCAGATCGAACACGGTACGGTAGCCGTCCTCCCCCAGGAGCTCGCGGGCGCGGCGGATGAGGGCGTCGATATGGACCTCCTTGTCGCCCTCGGGGGCGTCGGCGGGGATGCCGGCGAAGACCTCGGCCGCCGGCCGGCACAGGCGCTCCCCCTCGGTCTCGTAAAGACGCGCGGCGATGTCGCGCACGTACTCGCCCCGGTAGCCGTTGCTGGGGAAGGGCACGGCCTCGCCGCAACGCTCCAGATAGCGCAGCCAGACGCTCACCGCGAGGATGTTCATCTGCCGACCGGCGTCGTTGACGTAGTACTCGCGGTGCACCTGAAAGCCGGCAGCGGCGAGCAGATCGGCCACCGCCGCCCCGTAGGCGGCGCCGCGCCCGTGGCCCACATGCAGGGGACCGGTGGGGTTGGCGGAGACGAACTCCACCTGCACGCGCTTGCCGGCGCCGATGCTGGAACGGCCGAACGCCTCGCCCGCCTCCAGGACCTGGCGCACCACCCGCGGCCAGGCGTCGGCGGCGAGGGTGAAATTGATGAACCCGGGGCCGGCGATCTCCACCTCCTCCACCCATTCGGAGGCCGGCAGGGCCTCCACCAGGGCCTGGGCCAGTTCGCGCGGATTGCGCCGCGCCGGCTTGGCCAGGCGCATGGCCAGGTTGCTGGCGAAATCGCCGTGGCGGCGGTCGCGGGTACGCTCCACCTGCACCGGCACGTCCACCTCCGCCGGCACCAGGCCCTGTTCGCGCAGGCGGTCCAGGGCGGCGCTGAGGAGGGTCTGGATGTGGTCTTTCAAGGGCGTCTCCGGGGGCTGGAAAAGGGCGGAAATTCTATCAAAAACGGCCTCAGCGGCGCAGATCGATACGCTCTTCACGGCCGGCCAGGAGGTTGCGGATGTTGCTGCGATGGCGCCAGAACACCAACACTGCGATCACCGCGCTGACCACCGTCCACACCAGCGCCAGTCCCAGCCAGTGGGCGTACAGGGGGGCGAGGGCGGCGGCGGTGAGGGCGGAGAGGGAGGAGATACGGGTGGCGAAGGCCACCGCCAGCCAGGTGGCGAGGATGGCCAGTCCCAGGAGGGAGACGCCCGCCACCAGCACACCGAAGGCGGTGGCCACCCCCTTGCCCCCCTTGAAACCGAAGAAGACGGGGTAGAGGTGACCGAGAAAGGCGGCCAGGGCCACCAGGGCCACGCCCGTCTCGGGCAGGCCGGCCAGGCGCGCCGCCAGGACCGGGATCACCCCCTTGAGGACGTCCCCCAGGAGAGTGAGGGCGGCGGCCTTCTTGCCGCCCAGGCGCAAGACGTTGGTGGCCCCGGGATTGCCCGAGCCCTGGGTGCGCGGATCGGGCAGGCCCATGAGGCGGGCCACCACCACGGCGCTGGCGATGGAGCCCATCAGATAGGCCCCCACGATCCACAACACGTTCATGTCCGCCTCGTTTTCCCCTGTCAAAGCCTGTGCCATTATAACCGCCCCACAGCCACACGACGGGCCCATGGACATCATCTACCTGCGCGATCTGCGCGTGAGCACGGTCATCGGCATCTTCGACTGGGAGCGGGCCATCCGCCAGACGGTGAGCATCGACCTGGAAATGGGTTGGGACATCCGCGAGGCGGCAGCCAGCGACCACATCGATCACGCCCTGGACTACAAGGCGGTGGCCAAGCGCATCATCGCCTTCGTCGAAGGCAGCGACTTCCAACTGGTGGAGACCCTCGCCGAGCGCATCGCCGAGCTCGTGCGGGAGGAGTTCGGCGTCCCCTGGCTGCGCCTGCGGGTGAGCAAGCCGGGGGCCATCCGCGGTGCCCAGGACGTGGGCGTGATCATCGAACGCGGCGAACGACCCTGATGGCCCGGGTCTTCCTCAGCCTGGGCTCCAACATCGAACCGGAGCGCCATGTGCGTGCCGCCCTGGCGGCCCTGGAAGACGCCTTCGGCCCCCTGCGCGTCTCCCCCATCTACCGCACCCCGGCGGTGGGTTTTCACGGCGCCCCGTTCCTCAACCTGGCGGTGGCCCTGGAGACCGACCTGCCCCCGCAGGCCGTGCACGCGCGCCTGGGCGAACTGGAGAAGGCTCTGGGGCGGTGCCGGGATGGACCCCGCTTTTCCGCCCGCACCATGGACATCGATCTGCTCCTGCACGGGGACACCGTCCTCAGCGAGGGGCGATTGGTTTTGCCGCGCCCGGAGATCCTCACCCAGGCCTTCGTCCTCGTGCCCCTGTGCGACCTCGCCCCCGACCTGGTCCACCCCACCGAGGGCCGCCCCCTGCGCGAACTGCTGGCGGGGCTGGACTACGACCCGGCCCACCTGAAGCCGGTGCGCCTGGACTGATTCACTGGGAGAGGCTGCGACCGCCGTCCACCGCCAACACCTGGCCGGTGGTGTAGTCCGCCTCCAGGATCAGGAAACGCACCGCCCGCGCCACGTCCTCCGGGCGCCCCTGGCGCTTGAGGGCGATGCGGTCGAGGATCTGCGTCCGGTCCGCCTCGGACAGGGGCCGCTCCGGCCACAGGATGGCCCCCGGGGCGACCGCGTTCACGCGTACCCGCGGGGCCAGTTCCCGCGCCAGGGTCTTGGTGAGCATGGCCAGGCCGGCTTTGGCGATGGAATAGATGGGGTGCCCCTTGAGGGGTCGCTCGGCGTGCACATCAACGATGTTGACGATGGCCCCGGCGGTGGCGGAGAGTTCGTCGGCGGTCGCCTGGGCGAGAAAGAACGGAGCCTTGAGATTGCTGCCCAGGAGGTCTTCCCACTGGGCCTCATCGGCGCTCGCCAGGGGGGTGGGATAGAAGGTGGAGGCGTTGTTGACGAGGGCGTCCAGGCGCCCCCAGCGGGCCACCGCCTCCGCCACCAGGCGCCGGCGCTGGCCGGCGTCCAGCAGATCGGCGCCCAGGGCGACGGCGGAATCGGGGCGGCGCCCCTCCAGCTCCGCGCACAAGGCCTCGGCAGCGGCGCGCGAGCGGCGGTAGTGGATCACCACCCGCATCCCGGACCGATGCAGCTCACGAGCGATGGCCGCCCCCACCCGGTGGGCGGCGCCGGTGATCAGGGCCACCCGTTCCCCGGGCGGGTTATAATCGCCGTCGCTCATTTTCAGTCGCTCCCATGGTCGCCATCACCCGTCCCGCCCGCCTGCCCGTCCCCGAGCCCGCGGCCCAGGCCCACTCCCTGGCCCTGGTGGAACACATCCGCGCCGCCATCGAGGCGGCCGGCGGCTTCCTGCCCTTCCACCGCTACATGGAAGCGGCCCTGTACGCCCCGGGGCTCGGCTATTATAGCGCCGGCGCCCACAAGCTCGGGGAAGGGGGCGACTTCACCACCGCCCCCGAACTCTCTCCCCTGTTCTCCCGCTGCCTGGCGCGCCAGGCGCAGGAGGTCCTGGCGGCCCTGGGGGGCGGGTCGGTGCTGGAGTTCGGCGCCGGCACCGGCGCCATGGCGGAGGCGATCCTGGACGAACTGACGCGCCTCGACACCCTCCCCGAGCGCTATCTCATCCTCGAGGTGAGCCCCGACCTGCGTCAACGCCAGCGGGCACGCCTGGCCCGCTTTGGGGCACGGGTGACCTGGATCGACGCCCCGCCGCCGGCGTTCCGGGGGGTGGTGCTGGCCAACGAGGTCCTCGACGCCATGCCCGTGCACCGCCTGGAACTCACCAAGGTGGGCGTCTTCGAGCAAGGGGTGACGTGGCGCGGCGGGTGTTTCGCCTGGGATCGCCGGCCCCTGGCGAACCGGGCCCTCGGCGAGCGCGCCGAGCGCATCGCCCGCCTCACGGAGGGCGTCACCCCTTACCGCACCGAGGTGAACCTGGCGGCCGAGGGCTGGGTGGCGGACCTGGGCCGGTGGCTGGAACGGGGCGTCGCCCTGCTCATCGACTATGGCTTCCCGGAGCACGAGTTCTATCACCCGCAACGCCACCAGGGCACCCTCATGTGCCACTACCGCCACCACGCCCACGACGACCCCTTCGTCTATCCCGGCCTCCAGGACCTCACCGCGCACGTGGATTTCTCCGCCATCGCCCGCGCCGCCCTCGAGGCCGGCCTCGAGGTGGCGGGCTACACCGCCCAGGCCTTCTTTCTCCTGGGCCAGGGGCTGGAGGGGATGTTGCAGGAGGCGCAGGGGGACGAGCAGGCCTACCTGGCCCTGGCGCAGCAGGTGAAACGCCTCACCCTACCCAGTGAGATGGGGGAGCTGTTCAAGGTGATGGCCCTCGCCCGCGGCCTCGACGCCCTCCTTTCCGGCTTCGCCCTCCACGACCGCCGCCCCACCCTGTGAGCGTCAGCGGAAGACCAGGTGCATCATCTTGCCGCCGGTCTTCTCCGCCAGGGTCCGGTATTCCCAGTTGGTGTCCGGGTTCTCCGCCCCGATGGGGAGGGTGAACACCGGCGAAGGGATGCTGAAATAGACGATTTTGTCGGTGGAGGGCTCGTCACCGATGAGGATGTAGGCCCCCGGCGCGGGGGCATGCTTGGCGGCGTACTTGAAGGCCGCACCGATGGTCTCGTTGTGGCCCATGAAGGGGGCGTCGGCCATGAGGCGGTCGAACACCTCCCCCATGCTGCCCTGATAGGTCTGCGCCTCCCCGTCCGCGAACCAAGTCACCGCCGACAGGCGTTTCTGCGAGCGCACGACGATCACCCGCAACACCGGGACGAGGAAGGTGGCTACTCCGTGCATGGACCCGGTGGCATCGACGATGAGATGGATGTCCTCACCGGGCAGGTCACGCAGCTCTTTGATGAAGAGCTCGAAATCCTTGCGCCCCTGGCCGTCGGCGAGGCTGGCGGCGCGTAGAGCCTGATCCATGTGCGCGGAGACGTCCATGGAGGCCATGGCATCCAGGCTGCGGGCCATGTGCTGGCTCTTCTGTCGCTCCTTGCGCAATTCCTCCTGGAGCTGTGCGACTTCTTCCTTCAAGCGTGGCAGCTCATCCTGGTTGGCCAGTTTGTAGGAGATGAGGATCACCACCAACAGGAAAATGAAAGTGGCAAGCATGAGCAGGGCGACGTCGGAGAAACTCTCGTGGACGTTGTTCTGCGAGGCTTGCCGACGCAGGCTCATCGCTCACCCCCTTCACTTGGCGATGATGCGACGGAAAAAGGCGCGGATGCGTTCCGTGGGCGTGCCGTAGAGATAGGCATGCGCCTCGGCCTCCTGACGCAATACGCGCATGTACTGTCGGTGAGTCTCCACTAGGGCCTCGAGGGCATCTTTTTCGTCCGGGTTCCAGGCCCGTCGGCGCACGTCGGCCAGTTGTTTCTCGAACAGCTCCAGCGTCTCCCGCGCCTCCAGGAAGGCCTGGCGCAGACGCTCGGTGTTCTGTCCCAGGGAACGGATCTGCGCTTCCAGGAAACTGAGGTCTTTCTCCAGAGTGGGCTGCAGATCGGTGGCACAGTGCACCAGACAAACACGGGTCATGCTGTCGGACAGGCTTTCCACCGCATGGTGGTTGATCTGGGCGAAGACGCGCAGCAACACCCCTCCGAGGATGGCTCCCAGGAGGGTGGTGTAGAAGGCGGTGCCCATGCCGCCCATGGCCTGGCGCAGGCCGCGCAACAGCTTTTCGTGGTCCTCGCCGAGGGATTCCAGAGACCCGGTGAGGCCGGTGAGGGTGAGGGTGAGTCCCATCACCGTACCGATGAGCCCGAGGGTGATGAGGATGTTGCCCAACAGCTCCACCATGCGCGCGGCGCGCGACAGAGGCGAGAGTTCGATCTCGATGAGGGCCGCCACGTTGGGAGGCTGGTTGCTGTTGCGGGCCACCTGCTTGAGGGCGGAAAAGAAGCGTTCCGAGGCGAAACGGCTGTTTTCCCGCACCTCCAGGCCTGCCAAACCGCTGATTTGCGCCCGCCCCTCCAGGTCCACCACTTTCAGGTTCTCGCGCGTGACCAGATAGGTAATGACGAAACTGGCCAACACCCCCAGGGCGAACAGGGCCATGATGATCCAGGTGATGCGGCTGGTATCGCGCTCGACGAAGTCCCAGACGTCGGTATCCTGGTAGAAAGAGAGATAGACGGCGAGGGCCGCCGCGGCCCAGATCACCCACAGGAACAGGGGCCGGTAGCCACGCTGTTGATTGAAGTCCTGGCTCATCCCGCGCTATTTCCTGAACAGCAACCAGAACACCACGCTCAGGACGAGACTGATGAGGATGGAGGTGGTGACAGGAAAATAGAACCGCACGTTGTCCCGTTCGATGACGATGTCACCGGGCAGACGCCCCAACCCCAGCTTGCTTAGCCAAGGCCAGATCAACCCCAACAGGATGAGGATGACGCCGACGGTGATGAGCCAACGGGACATGCTCAGATCGTCTTCACTCCGTCCTCGGTGCCCAACAGGAGCACGTCCGCCGGACGGCGGGCGAAGATGCCCACGGTCACCATGCCGGCGTACTGGTTCAGCTCGCTTTCCATGGCCACCGGATCGAGAATCTTCAAATTGTGCACATCCAGGATGTGGTTGCCGTTGTCCGTCACGAACCCCTGCCGCCATTCCGGCCGCCCACCCAGTTTGACCATCTCACGGGCGATGTAGGAACGTGCCATGGGGATCACCTCCAGGGGCAAGGGGAAGGCGCCCAGCACATCCACCAGCTTGGTCTGGTCGGCGATGCACACGAACTTGCGCGCCACCGCGGCGACGACCTTTTCGCGGGTGAGCGCGCCGCCCCCACCCTTGATGAGGTGGCGGTGTATGGTCGTCTCGTCGGCCCCATCCACGTAGACCGCCACCCCGTCCACTTCGTTCAGATCGAACACGGGAATGCCATGGGCGCGCAGGCGCTCGGCAGAAGCCTCGGAACTGGCCACCGTCCCCTCGATGCGGTGCTTGATCTCGGCCAGGTAGTCGATGAAGTAATTGGCGGTGGAACCCGTTCCCACCCCGACGATGGTGCCGGGCTGCACATAATCCAGGGCCGCCTTGGCCACCGCCTTCTTGAGTTCGTCCTGATTCATCTCCGCTCCTAATAAATTGTTATCATTGGGCTCGGTCAAAGCATACCCACTCGCCGGGCGGGAAGAAAGCGCCCGCCCCACCCGAGGATCCACCCCGTCCATGAAGATCCGTTACCTGGAGCGCATCCTCAAGGCCCGCGTGTACGACGTGGCCGACGAGACGCCCTTGGACCCCGCGCCGCGCCTCAGCGAACGCACCGGCAACCGGGTCCTTCTCAAGCGGGAGGACTTGCAACCGGTGTTTTCCTTCAAGCTGCGGGGCGCCTTCAACAAGATCTTCCACCTGCCCCCGGAACGGCGCTCGGCCGGGGTCATCGCCGCCTCCGCCGGTAATCACGCCCAAGGGGTGGCCTTGGCCGGCGCGCGCCTTAAGATCCCCACCGTCATCGTCATGCCCAAGACCACCCCCGCCATCAAGGTGGAAGCGGTGCGCAGCCTGGGCAGCGAGGTGGTCCTGCACGGCAACACCTACGACGAGGCACACGAGCAGGCGCAGCGCCTGGCCACGGAGCGCGGTCTCACCTTCATCCCCCCCTACGACGATCCGGAAGTGATCGCCGGCCAGGGCACGGTGGCGATGGAGATCCTGCGCCAGCACCCCGACCCCATCCACGCGGTCTTCGTGCCGGTGGGCGGGGGCGGGCTCATCGCCGGCATGGCTGCCTACATCAAGGCCCTGCGGCCGGAGATCCGTGTCATCGGGGTAGAGCCGGTGGATGCCGCCTGCCTGTACGAGGCCCTGCGAACGGGGGAGCGGGTGGTACTGCCACAGGTGGGCATCTTCGCCGACGGGGTGGCGGTGCGGCAGGTGGGGGAGGAACCCTTCCGCCTCGCCCGCGAACTGGTGGACGAGGTGTTGCTGGTGGACGAGGACGCCATCTGCGCCGCCATCCAGGACATCTTCGAGGACACCCGCGCCATCGCCGAACCCTCCGGTGCCCTGGCGGTGGCCGGGCTCAAACAATACGTGGCGCGCGAGGGGAGGCGGGGCGAGACCCTGGTGGCAGTGGACAGCGGCGCCAACATGAACTTCGACCGTCTGCGGCACGTGGCCGACCGGGCGCAACTGGGCGAGGGGCGGGAGATCCTCCTGGGGGTGACCATCCCCGAGCGCCCGGGTAGCTTCCGACGCTTCTGCCACCTCATCGGTACCCGCCACATCACCGAGTTCAACTACCGCTACCACGACCCACAGAAGGCGCGCGTGTTCGCCGGCGTGCAATTACGGGAGGGCTCGGGAGAGAAGGCCCAGCTCATCGAGCGCATCGCCGCCGAAGGCTTCGAGGTGGTGGACCTGAGCGGCAACGAACTGGCCAAGATCCACGTGCGCGACATGATTGGTGGACACGCCGAACGCGCCCGCCACGAACACCTGTATCGTTTTGAATTCCCGGAGCGTCCCGGCGCCCTGCTGCGCTTTCTCAACCACATGGGCGAACGCTGGAACATCTCCCTGTTCCATTACCGCAATCATGGGGCCGCCTACGGACGAGTGTTGGTAGGGATGCAGGTACCACCCGAGGACCGGGCGGCCTTCCAGGACTTCCTGGATGGCCTCGGCTACCCCTATTGGGACGAGAACGACAACCCGGCCTATCGCCTGTTCCTAGCGCCGGAATGACTCATTCGACCGCCGCCGCGGCGGTGGCGGCGGTGTGGTCCTCCCCCTCCACCCAGGAAAGGAGCGGTGCCCACTCCTGCCGCTCGCGGGCCGTCTCCTCCTCGTCCATGTCCCACAGGGACAGGCCCTCCTGGGCGGCACGCAAATACACCATGGACTCACTCAGGGAGGCGACGAAGGGGATGTCCAGATTGGTAAAGATACGCTGCAGGGTGAAGAAGGCGGGGCTCATGGGGGCCACCCGGTTGGCCACCACGCCCCAGGGAAGGTGGGGCGCGTAGGCGCGCCGGAACTGGGCCAGGGTCTTGAGGAAGGCGGCGGTGGCACGGATGTCGATGGGCGAGGGGACGACCGGGATGAGTAGACGGTCCGCCTTGCGCACCTCGGTGACGAAGCGGTTGGGATCGAACCCGCCCGGGGTGTCCACCACCTGCCACCGGGTGTGCATAGGGGCGCGTAACTGCCAGGTGCGAGTCATGGCCGGCCCCGTGGTGCGCTCGCGAATGCCGTGGATGGTCGGCAACGAGGCACTGCGCTGAGCGAGCCAGTCGTTGCTCGACCCCTGCGGATCGAGATCCTTCAGGGCGGTCTGCCCCTGGCGGGCGAAGTAACCGGCCAGGTGGGTGGCCAGGGTGCTCTTGCCCGAACCGCCCTTGGCATTGACGACCATGATCGTACGCATCCCGCTCTCCCTTGTTTCGCAAACTCGAGGGGGCTTGACCCCGTCCCTCGGGCGACGCAAATTCCGAAGTACGCATGCACGCCCTCTAGCACTCTTCTCGACCCGGGTGTGTAAATCTTTAATCTTTGAGGTTCTGCCATGTGCGGCATCGCCGCCATCTTCCACGCCCGCCACGACGCCCCGGCAGTACCTGAAGACCCGCTGCGGCGCATGAACCGCGCCCTCGCCCACCGCGGGCCGGACGGGTCGGGGGTGTGGCGCGAGGGCGGCATCGGCCTGGCCCACACGCGCCTGGCCATCGTCGATGTACGCGGCGGCGCGCAACCCATGCACGACGTACACGGGCGCCATGTCATCGTCTTCAACGGAGAGATCTACAATTACACCGAGCTGCGCCGTGAGCTCACCGCCCGCGGCGAACGCTTCCGCACCCGCTCCGACACCGAGGTGATCCTTGCCCTCTACCGCCGGGAAGGACCCGCCTGCGTGCACCGGCTGCGGGGCATGTTCGCCTTCGCCATCTACGATCGCATCGACCGCACCCTGTTCGCGGCCCGCGACCGCCTGGGCATCAAACCGCTCTTCTATCACTGGGACGCGGTCCGCCGGACCTTGGTCCTGGCCTCGGAGATGAAGGGCCTGTTCGCCTCCGGCCTGGTGGAACCGGCCTGGGACCTGGACGCCCTCGCCGGCTACTTCCACCACCAGTTCAACGTCACCCCCCACACCCCCTTTCGCGGCGTACGCGAGCTACCGCCGGGCCACCACCTCACCCTCGCCCCGGAGGGCGATCTGCGCCTGGCACAGTACTGGGACCTGCGTTTCCCCAACGAAGACGAGCGCCCCGACGAGGCGGACGAGGTGGCCTGGCTGGAACGCCTGGGCGGGGCCTTCGAGGACGCCGTCTGCTCCCACACCATCGGCGAGGCCCCCATCGCCGCCTACCTCTCCGGCGGCATCGACTCGGCGGCGGTTACCTGGAAGCTGCGCGACTGTCTCACCCGCGCGGGGCACGCCCCGCCGCGCACCTATTCCATCGTCTTCGATGACCCGAATCTGGACGAGCGCCCGCGCATCCAGGCCATCGCCGCCCATCTGGGAGTGGACAACCGCGTCCTGGAATTGCACGCCGACCCCGACGGCGGCTACGTCCCCATCCTCGAGCGGACCCTCTACCACCTGGAACAACCCCAGCGCCTAGCGGTGGACCTGCCCCACTTCCTCCTCTCCGATCTCACCGCGCAGGACGGGCGCAAGGTGGTCTTCACCGGCGATGGTTCGGACGAGATCTTCGCCGGCTACGACTGCTTCCGCCAGGACACCATGCGCCTCATGGGCAACGAACAGCCCAACATGCAGGCGCGCGAGGCCCTCTACTTGAACCACTTCACCCAGTACTTCCCGCCCGAGCACATGCGCCTGCTCCTGCGCCTGCACCGCCCCGCCAACCAGCGCCGGGTGGAGCGGCGCTACGGCTGCTACCCTGCCTGGTACGATTTCTGGCAAATCCTCCGCGACGAGGCCCCGCCCTTGCTGCGCCCCGATTTGCGCGACGCCGGCGGGGTGGCGCAACTGGAACGCCTGGCCGAGACCCTCAAGCCCCGCCTGGCCGGCCTCCACCCACTGGACCGCTCCCTCTACCTGGAGGCCAAGACGCGCCTGCCCGGCTGGATCCTGTGGAAGAGCGACCGCCTGTCCATGGCCCATGGGGTGGAGGCGCGCGTGCCCTTCCTGGACCACCCGTTGGTGGAGCTCGCCGCCGCCATGCCGCCCGTCTTCAAGCTCAACGGCCTGGACGAGAAATACCTGCTCAAGCGCCTAGCCACCCCGCACCTGCCGGCCCTGGAGACCCAGTACAAGAAACAGGCCTTCTACACCCCCATCCACGCCTGGTTCTTCGCCACCGAACACCAGCGCGAACGGCTCGCCCCCTACCTGGAACGCCCGACCGTGGAGGCCGCCGGCCTGTTCGACCCGGCGCAGGTGGAACGCCTGGACCGGGCCCTGCGCACGTCTCCTCCGCCGGATACCCCGGACGCGTACCATCGGCGCATGCGCCAGGAGTGGCTGCTCATGCTCGTCCTCAGCACCCAGATCCTGCACCGCCAATTCATCGCTAAAGAAGCCCCCTGTTTCCGCGATATAGATTAGGCGCCGCCCATCCCGGGCGGTCCCACCGCATCATCCGGGGGCACAGGTGACCATCGTCGCGAACAACCGCTTCGTCCAATTCATGGGCCCGTTGGTCCTGGTGGCGGCGGCCTACGCCGCCCTCCCCCTAGCCGGGCACCTCCAGGGGCTGGCCGCCGACCTCATGCCCATCGCCCCCTACCTGCTGGGTGTCACGGCGATGGTCCTGGGAGTCATTTTCGATCGTCAGCGGGTAGTGCTCGGCGCCCTGGTGGTGATGGTGGGCTATTGGTCCTATCGCACCGCCCAGGGCCTGCCCCCCGACGAGGGGGACTTGGTCTACCTGGCCCTGTGCGTGCTGCTACCTCTGAACCTGGCCTGGGTAAACAGCCGTGCCGAACGCGGTCTGCTTTCTCCGCACGGCCTGTTCGCTTGGGCAATGATCCTGGGTCAAGTGGTGGCCACCGCCTGGGTATTGGAACACTGGCCGGGACCGGCCTTCACCGTCCTCGCCTTCGAAGTTGTACTGGAACCGCGCCTCGCCCAACTCACCCCCATCCCCCAGCTCGGCCTCATCGCCCTCGCCATGGCTCTGGCATGGACCCTGACGCAAATGGCACAACGGCGCAACGCCCTTGCCGGCGGCAGCCTCGGCAGCCTCGTCGCCGTGGCCCTGGCCCTCCATTTTTTCAACGTCTCCAGCGCCGGGCCGGTGTTCTTCGGCGCCGCCGAACTGATCCTGGCCATCACCCTGGCCTATCACTCCTACCAGCTCGCCTACATGGACGAACTCACCAATCTGCCCGGGCGACGGGCGCTCAACGAAACGCTACGCCGCTTGCGTGGGCAGTACACAGTGGCGATGGTGGACGTGGACCACTTCAAGGCCTTCAACGACACCTACGGCCACGACGTGGGAGACCAAGTCCTAAAGATGGTGGCATCGAAGATCCGCCAGGTGGGGGGCGGCGGCAAGGCCTTCCGCTACGGTGGGGAGGAGTTCTCCATCATCTTCCCCAACAAGGGCATCAAACAGGCCTTCCCTTTTCTTTCCAACGTCCGTGAGGCAGTGGACAACTCGCACATGATCCTGCGCGGGAAAGACCGGCCCAACAAAAAACCCAGACGCCCACAGCCTCCGGGCGGGCCGGTGAAACAAGTGCACGTGACCATCAGCATCGGGATGGCCGAATCGGAACCGGGAAGCGACCCGGAGACGGTCATCAAGGCCGCCGACCAGGCCCTCTACCGGGCCAAACAGAAAGGACGCAACCGCCTATCCACCTGAGGGGCCCTCGAAGGCGGCGGCGATGGGGAAGCGCAAGAGGGTCTCCTCGCCGTTGCGGCGCTGGAGTTTCACCTGCAGGATCTGAGTACGCGGGTCGTCCACACGCACAGCACGACGATAGACTCCGGTGCGCCCATCTTGGATGGCCTGGCGCCATTTCTGGTCGTCGCCGGCACGAAGGGAAACGATGAGATCGTGTACCGGACGACGGCGCGCATCGCTCACCACCACCAGGAACTCGTTCATCCCCACCCGCGGTGTCGAGGGACGCACCTCCACCTGGACGATGTTTTCCCCCCACTTCTGCGCCGGGAGAGTACCGCGACCGTTCCCACAGGCAACCAACAGGGCGACGGTCAACAGCCAAATGACGGTCAAGGCTTTCATGATTCGGTCCTCGCGTGTTTCATGAGGTAATCCAGCACGATGCGCGTTTCCTCATCGCTCAAGATCTGATTCGCTTGGCGCACCATGTGCACCCGCATACGCTCCACCACCGAGGGCCATTCCTCGGCGCTGTGACGCGAGGGGGCCGGGGGCGCATGACACTGACCGCAACGCTCCGCCACCAGGCGTGCCTCGGGAGAATCAGCGTCCGGCAGGGGTTGGCGTGGCGGTGCCTGCGCCGGCTGGCAAGCAGTCACCACGAAGGCCAAGCTCAAGGGCAAAACTCGATCGATCAAGGCTTTTCGCCCTTTTCATCCTGGTCGTCCCGGCCCTCCTTGGCCTTGTCCGAATCGAGGCGACCGGCCAGCTTGGAGCCGTAGAGATTGACCATGAAATAGACGAAAGACGCCGCCACGACGATGTACAACAGGGCGGCTCCGAAACCCCAGTTCACCCAGTCACGCTCGTAGCCCGGACGGTCACCCCAGAAGGGAAAGCTCAGCCCCACGGCCACCAATAGGACCACCGCCACCACGGCGAGAAACCAGGGGGGCACCCGTCTTTGCGATTCGGGTATGTACTCGACGAGCTCCCAATCCTCCAGGCCTCGTTTGTTACGGCGTTCCTCGTCGGATTCGTAACCGAAGTTGTCTTCCGGCACCTTGCCCCATTCACTACCTTCGACGGGCTTGACGGAACGGTTGTATTCGGTCGGATCGGGTACCTTCATGGCTCACCCCTCCTGTTGCACGTCGCCAGCGGCGACGAAATGACGAACCCGGAACGCGTCCGACCAGCCTTCACTGGAACGCGCCCGGACCAGAAACGTGTGCACGCCCGGCTCCAACCGGGACGTGAGATAGAGACGCACATCGACACGACCGGTGGACTGGAAAAAGATCCTGTCACGCTCGAGCCGATAACTCCCCTCCGGCAGGCCCTCCACGGCCAGCGTCACCTCCGCCGGTCGGTACAGCTTGTGGGCAACGTTGATCCGATAGCGGTCGTGCACCTGACGCCCTGCCTCCGCGTCCTGATAGACGGTGAGGCGCTCTGGCTCGTAGGTGTAGAGGCCCCAAACGAACATCCCGATGCCGAGCGCGGTGAAGGGAATGGTCCAGCGGACCCGACCGACGAAACTTCCCAGGTTGGTGCGAAAAGCGGCCAAGCGGGCCGACTGTCGTTCGCCCACCTCGAAACGCAGCAGCCCAGGCTCTCCCTTCTTGGCATGGACGGCATCGCAAGCGACGATACATTCACCGCAGTTGATACAGGCATCGTAGGTCTCAGTGTTCTTGGGGTCCAACCCCAAGAAACATTGCGCTTCGCACAATTTGCTGCACTTTTCGCAATCGGCCTTGCGCGAAGCGTCATAGGCGATGTGGAGAGTGTCCTTGGTCTTGAAACCGTGTTGCCAGATTTTGTAGATGCACATGAACCGGCACATGAAGTGCCGAATGAAAGCGATGTTCAAGAAAATGATGAGAGTGAAGACGAAATAGATGTAGTGGAGCGAACCGGCGAGACGCTCGTCCTCACGGAAGGTGACGAAAGACCATACCACGTCCGGGGGATAGAAATAGAATAGGGGGATAAGGGCGAGCAACATCGACACCCCCCAGTACAAGGCCCCCAAGATGACCCAATTGAGGGGGGTGTTCTTGCGCTGGGCCACGTCCATCTTGGCACCGTCCAGGGTCACCTCGGCCCGGCGCCCCAGCCACCGATGGGTCATTTCGTTGGCCCACTCGGAAAGGGTATTCTGCGGACAGGCCCAGCCGCAGAACACCATCCCCAACATGGAGTAAGTAATCACCAACCCGCTTGCCATCGCCAACCAAAGACCGACGACGATGAAAAAATCGGAGAACCAGATCTGCCGGTCGAGGACGACAAAGGCACCGTCCACCGGGTCGATGCGGAAGAGACCGCTGACAGGAATGAGCACCAGGAGCAACAAAGTGCCTAATTGAGTGGCACGGCGCATCCGATGCAGGCGGTGGGTGCGCAGCGCGTTGCCCTTCGCCGGCTGGATCCTGAACACCGATTGGACCTTGGACATGGCCGTCAGTCTAGCATAGGGACCTGAACCGCCCTTGAGGCCGCCCCATAAGGGTCGAGGACACGAATTCGTGCAGCGAGGGATTGGACCAGGTCACGCTCCCCCCGTTCCTGGGCCAATGCCAAGCGCCGCTGGAGAGCGGGCACAAAATCGGCACGCACCGCCAGAATGCGATCCAACGCGCGGGCCTCGTCCAACCCACGCCTGCGCGCCTGCGGCAGGGTGTCCAACAAACGCTGAGCGTAGGCCGTGGCGACCCAACGATCATCGGGGTTGGTCTCATAGGCGAGGCGTATCCAGCGATCGCTGGCGGGATCCTCGGACAGGGCAGCCAGGAACCCTCGCAATGCCAGGTCGGTGGCCCGATAGGCGCGCATGAATCGTGAAGCCTCTTTCACCCCCAAGGCCGTGGCCGCCTGGGCCGCACCCGGTCGGCGCTCCTGCAGCCAAGCGAGGTTGGCGCGCACGTCCACTTGGCCAGCGAAACGGGCCCGCGGGAGCTGATATTCGATGCGCGGCGCCCATTCGTCCTGCACCGGCCCCGGGGGCAGGTCCGCCACCGTCCCCCAGTATCGGCCCAGCCAGGTCCAACGCCCCTCGCCACCGGTGAGGAAAGCGAAGCGGCGCGGATCCAGATCCCGCTCGTGCACGGCCATCGCCACCGCCGGGAGGGGCGCTTGGCGCCCGCCCATCAGGGCGAGGCGGAAACCGTCCAGGAACAGGCGCCCATCGGGGAAAACCCGGGCGAAGGAGCGCAGCACCGTCTGTAGACTCTCAGTATCGAACTGATTGAGAGTGAGCCACTGAACGAACACCCCACCCGGAGCCAAGCGTTCTCGCACGCGGCGAAACTGCTGCACGCTCAACAAGGCACTGCGCCCGACCAGATCCGGGTGGAACAGATCCCCGACGATCACGTCATAGCGATCGTCGTCGGCCAAGAGAAAATGGCGCACGTCATCGTTCACGACCTGAAGGTATTGCATCACGCCTAGATTCGCTTGGGAGAACAACCGATCAGCAGCCTCGATGGCCCCGCGTGAGAGTTCCACCGCCGTCACCCGGACATCGGGCAGCGCCAGGGCGGCCGAAGCGGAGATTCCCGTCCCCAATCCAAGCAACAGAACGCGTTTCGGCGCCGGATGCAACAGCAGGGGCAAACGCACCTGATTGCGTTGCCCAGCCACCGCTTGGGGCTCGGTGGACGCATCCATGCGCTGAAGATCCGACAGCAACAAGCGTTCACCGGAAGGCTGAGAAACCACATGAGTGATACTCACCGCATCCTCATAGGTCAGCAGGGTCCGAGCCCCCTGGTAGGTGCGCGGCAACAGCTCGGCCGGCTCGGGCATGGACCACAGCGGTACAGCCAAAGCTGGCAACGGCAGTGCCGCCACCCAGGCCCACCGCTGTGGCGCCAAAGCCAGACCAGCCGCCAACAACACCCCCGCCGCCACCACCCCAGCCGCCGTGGTACCCGCCCATGGCACCACCAAGAGGCCCGCCAACAGCGCCCCAATAGCCCCACCGACGCTGTTCGCCGCGTACAAGGCCGGACCGGCGCGCCTATCGTCACCCATGCGACGCGCCAACAGGGGCAGCCACAATCCCAGAATGAAAGTCACCGGCACCATGACCACGAACAACACCACCCCCTGTGCCACCACCGCTTGCAACAGGCCAGACCACGTGCGCCCCTCGACCCAGGCACCGAGCATCCCCACCGACGCCAAACTTCCCAGCGCTGCTGCCGCCACCCCGAGAGGTAGCACCGACAACCATACCGCGCCTCGCAATCGCATGGCGGCCAGGCTTCCAAGGCCAATGCCCGCCAAGTAAACAGCCAAAATCACCCCCATCACGTATTCAGTGCGCAGAAAGACGAGGCCGAACAGCCGTGCCCAGGCGATCTCCAGCATGATCGCTCCCACCCCCACCAAGCCGTACCACCCCAAAGGGCGCACATCCAACCGTCCCCTTGCGCTCGACACCACTGAACGCTCCGCTCCCAAAGGCAGGCCCCGCAGCATCCACGCCCCTACGACCGCGGCCATCAGCCCAATTCCGGCAAACACCCAAAGACTGGCATGCCACCCCAAAGTCGGCAGGACGATCAAAGGCGCCAAAGCACCCACCACCCCGCCCAAGGTGTTCCAACCATACAGGCGGTGCAATTCCGCACCTTCAGCACGCCAACCCTGCACCAACGCCGTGAAGGCATACCCCAAGGCCAATGCCGGCAAAGTGAGCATGACCACGGCCACGCCCCCTTGGATGAAAAGCCATTGACCCAAGTCCGATCCCTTCGCCAAATCGGCGATGATGGGATAAACCCCGGCCGCAACCATCGGAGCCATCAACATGTAAGCGGCAACACCCAATTCGACGAAAACGAACGCTCTCAAACCGGACCGAGGGTCCCAGATGCGCCGCAGCCCCCAAGCACTACCCAGACCCAGACCCAACAGGAAAGCCACCACGGCCAACAACACACCGAGGTTGCTCACCCCGAATTGAAGACTCAACCAACGGGCCCAAAGAATCTGATATCCCAGAGCTGCCGAGCCAGAGAGAAAATAAGCGAAGAGCAGGTAAGACGACCCGCGCGAAGGGGCAGGGTCGGAACGCATCAGAAGGGGAAGAACCACACCACCGCCGCGACCGCATGGGCGACGGCAAGAGTCACGGTCAGACCAGCGGACACCATGTGGCCCACGAACCAAGGTTTATCGAACAACACCATTCCTATCCCGAAAGCGACGGTGGCGATCAACAACAACAACAAGATCACACCCATGTAGAACAGGATCTGATGTTTTTCTTCCTCCGTGAACATCTCACGGTCGATCTCCTGCTCCACGAAGGGCTTGATGACATGCAACGATTCACCCCCCTCGCCGCTCGCCACCTCATCGGCCCAAACCGAATTACTGACAAACGCCCAGCACACCACGCAAGCGAGCAACCAGCGCCCCATCTCAACCTTCACCGCCGGTAGACTCCTCACCAGGTTTTTTCTTCACCGCGAAATACCAATACAAGATCATGAGGAGAATAAAAGGTAACATGACGACCGTCGCCAAACCCAAGAAAATCATCCACGGCGTATCGATGGTCACTCGCAAATAGCGATAACTATCCACCGCATAGACCGGCGACACGAACGACAACAACAAACACAACAGGGCCAGCGAACGACCGTTCATTTTTTATCACCCCCTTCGACATCCGCCGCACACCTGAAACCAAAAAAATCGGAAGCGTTTCTCGCCAGCGCATAATTCCGATGATATGCGGACGTAGAAAACGGATCACTCTTCCATGATCCACCTCGCAAAACCTTGTAATAGACACCTTCGACAAATTCCAAGTCAGCAACTCCTTGCGCCTTGTCCTTTGCTGACCGTACCACGGGCACTTTCACCTGAAACAGGATTCTCGGAGCATCCGAGCCCGGATAAGGCTTGAAATCGGAGGCCGTCCATTCAAAGACGTTACCTGCCATGTCATAGACACCGTAAGGACTCACTCCATCGGGAAACGCCGTCACATCGGTGGTCGAACCGACGCTGTAATAGGTGTTCAAACGCTGAGGATCCATATGATTGCCCCATGGCCAGCGCCTGCCATCCGTCCCGCGCGCGGCTTTTTCCCACTCGTATTCCGTCGGCAATCGCTTCCCCGCCCAGGCACAGTAGTCTCGGGCATCGAACCAACCCACCATGGTCACCGGATGGAATAACTTGTTTTTAGGAAAACGCCCATTTTCCCAATCCAAGGGAGGGCGATGACCCGTCGCAGCCACGAAACGGGCATACTGAGCCACAGTCACAGGATATTTGTCGATCATATAATCGGGCAAATAAACAGAATGAGCCGGTTTGTCCTGTGGATCGGCCGATTTCAGATCCGTACCAGCAATGAACTCGCCCTCCGGAATCAAAATCATCCGCTCCAACTCTGCCCACTGTTCATGGGTGAGTAAAGACTCGATTTCTATCAGTTCGTAATCGAATCGTACCAGCCCTTTCTCATGCATCGCATGGCGAATGATATCTTCACCCGCCGCGCGTAACTTCTTATCCATTTCCGACAAATCATAGGTGGCACGCGCCCGCATCTCCTCCATGCGAATGGCACCCAATTCAATGACATGCCAACTACCGCCGATCATGGCAAGTGCCACGGATGTCACTAACGTGGCATACAAAAAACGCTTCCTCAGCGCCTTTTGTTCGGGTGAGAGCTTTCTGTGGGGATTTCGCATGGATACCACAATAATGCACAGAATGTTCTGTCAACGGTTGGAGTTTGAATCACTCTTGTACAACAAATGTTTAGGGGTTCTACCGTAAATCCTCTTGTTCAAGACCTCACCCAGCACACCACCGATCCCACCCGACTCCATGGCCAAAATCATGATGAATCCCCACCATCCCATGGGCATCAATTGCGCCCCTTCAGGCAGTGGCAACCAATTGGCCGATTCATAATATTGAAATATACCTACGATCAAAGGAGGAAAATAGGCATGCCATTTACCACCCAAACCATAGATGAAAGACACTACAATCCCAGCAAGCGCCGGTACGATGAACACCTGTAGGAACCAAACAGGATTAAAGGTCTCTAAGCCATAGAATAATTCCAAGCGCTGTCCTAGGATCTTATTACCAAGAAATACCACCAAACAACCAAGCCCCAGGGCGACCACCCCGGTCAACGAACGTCTCCACCAATAATCCCAGCCTCGACGCCGCATCTTCAATCGACCCCCACGGATAGGTCATTCCCCATAAAGCATTTCACGCTCTTTCTTTTTGACTTCTTCCAAATACCAGTCTTCCACCTTGAGGCTTGCTAAATATTTGGCCAACACACGGCGATCTTCTTCCGGCATATCTTTGAAAGAAGGCATTCGATACTCGGGTTTCAATCTCGACGGCAAGATTGTCTGGGGATTCTCCGCTGATAGATAGCGATACAACCACTCTTCCGTTTTGAGCGACCCGATGCCATCCAAGGGGGGCGCAGGTACAGATTGCATCACGTTTCTTGTACCCCAAAGCGTATGGCAATCCTTGCAATCATATTTCTTGATCAAATAACCTGCTCTTTCAACGGTTTCTGGATCCGCTTCACTGTAAAATGGAATCCTATAATCAGTCTCGTCCATGTCTCTTAACTGCAACGCCTTCCATCCCGCCCCCAGAGCGACGAACAAAGCGATCCCAATAAGAATGCCCTTCTCACCTTTTCTCATTCCACTCGTCCAGTCCGAAAAAAGATCTTCAACGATGCCCTTTTTTCATCTTCCGGGCCATTTCCTCCCGTAGTTTTTCTTCGCGCTTCTTGATTTGCTCCTTGAGGACGAGTTGGGCCTTCTTGAATTCTTCAGGGTCCATCTTGTCCCGATCATTTTCATCGAACACAAGGTATTTAATGTCCTCATCAAACTGATCATTCTTCGCCGCCCAACGAATCGCCACAATTACGCCGATAATGATCAAAACACCCGTGACCAACCAAATATAAATCGTCCAGCCATCTGGTAGGGATTGAATCGTCTCGTTCACCGTCTTCGCCCTCGCTATCGTTGAGGATTAGAACAAATAACCATGCAACATTTGAATAGCACCAAATACAGCCGCACCGATCACCCCAAGTCCAATCCACAGAAACAGGATGATTTCACCTCGCTTGAGCTTCTTTCTGCTGAATATCAAAAATGATATTGCTATGCCAATAAAGATCAGAATGGTGAAAACCAGAAAATAAAACATCCATTCGCTGAATTGTTGGCTGAATGGACCCTCTATTCCCGTAATCTGTTCGATACCGGTTTTGCCATCATCCATAAAGAAAGGGACCTCTGATCGCAAAATTAGTTCTCGATTCGTGCATTGAATGCGTACTCAAGTAAAAGGCCGCCGCATGGAAAACATGCGGCGGCCCCCATTTACCTCAATAAATAATTACTTGGAATATTCGTCCGTCGGTGGATTAGTTTTGTCGTATTCATCCACAAAGAAACTGTAAATGAACGGCGCAACGTAAACGAATAAGATAATCCCCAATAGGACGAGTGGTCCATTGTCGATATCGATCATTCGATTTTCCTCCTCTTTCAATGACCGTTGTGGGTCGGTTGCCAAGTGTATGGAGGCAAACGCTTCACGGCAATCATGACACCCAAGCAGAAAGCCAGGATATAGAACACGTCGATCGTATAACCAATGTCCCACCACGGCTGCTTACGTTCGCGTCGACCATCCGGCAAGAGATTACCCTCGAAGTTGGCGAGTACCACTTTGTTTCCAACCACGAAGTACCAATCCAAAGGCTCACCCTGCCGCTTGAGCTCGAGCACCTGGGGCTTGATCATCCGCAGGTCGTCCATTTCCACTGGATGCCGCTCAAGATGAGGGATGAGATCAGCATATTTCTTGTCGGAGAAGACGATATTCTCCATCCGCTTCATCCGTTCCTCATCATTAGGCAACGCCTGAATCTCCGGCGTGTCCATGAGCTCAAGATACGGCTCATAAATCGCAGCCGTTGGACGGTGTCCCCAAAGCGGGAAGGTGATCATGAAAGCCGTGATGATCGTCAATGCCAGCAAGCCAACCACTGGCACTGGGAGACGATTGTTGTCTTCCGTGATGCCGCCCAGCGGTTCAGAATCCCAGAGCTGTTTCGCTCTTTCGTTCTCTTGCTCGTCCGTGAGCGTATAAAGCGGGTTGTCAAATTTCCAGGCCATCTGCTGTATCCCCCCTTATTTCAAGAACATCATGAAATCAATGAGCTTCCGAGCCTCACTATCGGGATGCGGCTCGGGCACTTCGGGCGGATAGACCCGCTTCCCTTCCACATACTCATCGTACTCCGCGCGCCACCGGTCGTAGTCGATCTTATTTCCTTCGGCATCCACCTCACCCCAGAGATAATCGTAGCGGGGCATGATGGAGTGCGGCTGGACGAGTCGAGGATTGAAGAAATGTAACTTCATCCATTCCCGCGAGGAGTTGCGGGAAGCCACATGCAGCAGATCGGGCGCCTTACGGTCAGAGCCGAAGGCGGTCGGCGACTCGCCGTTGAAGTCACCTAACATCGGTGGCGCACCGAAATACTGCCAGTCCTGCGTTTGTTCCGGCAACAAGGTATGGCACCACCAACAACCTTCGCGGACAAACATGATCTTGCCCGACCCGACATATTGACGCGCATCATCGGAGACAGCGGCCAAAGTGGTTTGCGCCTGCCAACCGCGAGTGGCCGTTGCGTTCTCAATGTACGCAACCGTCTGCCCCTGGAACTCACCTTCGCGGATGATGAATACGGCGCCATTCTCCTTGTTGGCCTCGCTGATCCGTCCCACCGAAACACTCAAGTCCTCCACACCCTCACCCAGGATACGGGGATGAGTAATACCGCTGGGGAATGGCGTCCCAGGGGGATAAACATATGCCTCCGTCGGCTCAATGGGCTTGCCCGTCACCGGATCCTTGTCCAGAGTGACAGTGACCGGCTTGCCCCAGCCCTTTAAGAGGGGATCTTCATAGCTGAACCCACCGATGCGACCATAGGCCAATTGCCGTTTCAGGGCGTATTCGGTCGCCTGCACGGATGCCATGTCTACACTCGGGAAATAGAGAGTGATGATCATGGAGCTGCCGAGGGCGAATGCGAACATTCGCACCCCGATTTTATATTCTCTGAATGCCACTGTTCATTCCTCCCTTCTAATTATTATCAACGCTCGTAGGCCAGCTCATGAGGTAGGCGACCCGCCGGGATAGGCGTACCAGCGACCGCCGTCTTGTACATGTTGTACAACCACACGATGTTGCCGATGAACACCAACGTCCCACCGACCCAACGAGCGATCATGTAGGGATGCTCAGCGATCACCACATCAATGTAGGGCACTTCGTAAATCTTACCCGCACCCTGGATCAGACCTGCGATGGTCATGGAAATCCAGTAGATGGAGAAGCCGATGAGCAACATCCAGTAGTGGAAATTGGCCAAGGCCAGAGAGTAGATCTTCCGCTTCAACAGCACTTGGAGACCGTAATACACTGCTGCAGCCTCGAGGAAGGTAGAGAAGCCCAACAATGCCAAGTGCGCATGCGCGACGATCCAGCCTGTACCATGCACGTACCAATTGATGGCGCGGGTCTGCTGGAAACCACCCTGCACGTTTAAAGGAATGGCGAGCAATACACCCGTGATGGTGTATTTGATCTCGATGTTCTCGACGAACATCCGCCACTTACCGGTCATGGTCAACAGGAGGTTGGACACAAAGGCAATGGCCGGCACCAGAATCAACACACCCTCCACGGAGGCAAAGGATTTAAGCCACTCCGGCAGAGGCGCAGCCATCAAATGGTGCGCAGCGGGCGTGGAGTAGAACACCACGACCGACCAGAAATGCAAATGGCCGATACGGTGTGAGTACAGTGGATTACCCGTGACTTTCGGCACCACATAGTAGGAAATGGCAGCGGCTACCGGGGTGATCCATAGACCCAACACATTGTGAGCGAACCACCAAGTCAGATAGGCTTCCGTCAGACCAGTTAGATTGAAGAACTCGGGGGTGTTACCCACCAGGAATACCACGATGACCATGAAAACGGCCGCACCAAAGAACCAGTTCGTGGTGTAAATACCTTGGGTACGACGATTCTTGATCGTCATCCAGACATTCAAGCCGAGCGGAAAGAGAACACCAAAGATAACGACCAGATCGACGGGCCAGATGAGGTCGGAATATTCACGCCCGGAGGAAATACCGATCCAGAGGAGGAAGAGACCCAATGCAAGGCCGATGTTCCAGAGGGCACAGTTCCAAACCCCCAACTTCTCGGACCAGAGCTTGGTGTTACCCAGGGCAGGCGTGATGTACATCATGGTCATGGCGAACGCCATGGAGATCCATCCCAGGATCACGGCGAGCACGTGCACCTGCCGCATGTGCCCGAAAGACAGCATCTCGATACCCGTGACGAAGTCCGGGAAGGCCAGCTTGGCCGCATTGAAAGATCCAAGCCCGGTACCAAGCACAAACCAGACGATTGAGGAGAAGCCGAAGAAAACTGCCGCAGTGCCGGGCGGGATATCTTCGTTCCTCATGAAGAGATATTTAAGCATCGACAGACCTCCCCTTAAATTAACCGCGTTCCCGCGGCATCAGCAGATACCAAGCAAACCACATGCTCGCGAACGCGAGCAGAATCCCGCAGAAACTAGCGAATGTCGCCATGATCCCCCTCCTTTTTTAATGAAAAGTCTGAAGCAATACGATCCAACGGGCAACGCTCAACGCGACGCTGCAGCCTCAAGCTGCTCGTGTTTCGCCAAGGCCAACACCATGATGATGACAAAGGCCACGCCAAACACGATCATCACCCAGTCCACGAACCCAGTGAAAGTCGCGGGGTGGAAGTTCAAAGCATTGGGCGCCCCACCCCAATCCTCGAATTTGCCACGCCCAAGAAAGCACATCAACGTCGCCCCAAAGACGCTCCCGTTGCCCATTCCGGTGGTCATTCCGGCAACGATACAAATCAGAAGCTTATTCATAACCCCTCCCTTATGCGCTTATAACCGACTAAAACAATTATGAATTTCGCCTTTCATTAGCGACTACAAATCGTTGCATAGACGATCATGCCGGGTCAAGGACTATTGGCCTTCCCACCTCATCAATTATAGTTACATAAACCCGATACATCAGAAACAGGTATAACCCGATGAAAGAAATAGCTCTTTACCTTATATCGGCATTTGGCTTCTTGTTCTTGCTGGGCTACTCGATTCATATGATGGTGGATGGTTTCGTCACCGACGAAGCAAAACTGATTATCATTCTCATCGCGGAAATCATAGGTATCTTTGTCCTCGCCATCCTTGCCCGGAACATTTACCGCGCAAAACGTGGCTAAGCAAAAACCCGTAGAGCGGACAGGGCGGACTTGTATTCATCCTCCAATGTGAATTGCCCTTTGTGGAAGACATAGCTTTTTTTCTCCCCCCTACTATCGATGCCGCTTACCGCAAACGACCGCCCTGCATAATCACTGAAGAATTTAACATTCTTCACCAAGGCGACTTGTTCTCCTTTTTTCAAGTCGACCAAAACGGCTTGCTTGTCCACCGTCACCTTCACCGGTGACTTACCAGTGAGTTGCAAACGCGTAGCGATGCGATTTCCCCCTACGAAGGCAAAAAACGTCGCGAGAAATTCCAAGAGGTAACCCCAACCTTCTTTACCCGAGTACCATAGCTTCAAGCCTATCAGCATAAGAATGATCACCGTCGGCACATACAAGAGCAAATCCCACCAAACACCCCGCTTGTCTGGACGAATGATGAACTCTTTGCGCTTTGCCATCAGACGTTACCCTGCTCACCACCAAGTACTTTGCTGAGAACCCAATCGAGCTCGTTGTAAAGCACGCGACCTGGCTGTTTGTATCGAACGATTCCATTTTCATCGATGACGAACGTCCAAGGGTCACCGATGACCTTGAAAGCTTTAAATGCCTCGGGATTCTGATACTGATCCATGTGGAGGAAAATCACCTCGTCTTCATACTTGTCCAGTAAGCCCTTGAGCATCTGTAATTGCTTATCGCAAACCGTACAATGTCCTGGCGTAGCAAATTCAAGTACGATGGGACGACCTGCTTGAAGCGCCTCATCAAGGGATAACTGGTACATACGCTCATCGGGATAACGATAGCTCGTGATGAGAGAGAAATCTCCTCCCACGTCCGCAAGGGTCTTAGTCTTGATGCTCGGCACTGACTCACCGACCTTGACGCTGGCATCCTTGGATAGGCAACCAACAGTCGCCAAGAACACCATGAACAGCACTGCAATCTCGAGTTTATTTCTCCGCAACATAGGCCAACCTCCAGCCCCTACAGGTCTTGAAGATATTGTAGCCCCAAATGATATTGGCGATGAGGACCAACGTCCCGAACAGCCCCACACCCGCAAGCCAAGGCCTCACCAAAGGCTCGATCTGATCGGGTGTCATGTGCAAACTCGCACGCCCACCGATGATACCCGCCACGGTGAACAGTACCACCATACCGATCAAGCCGAAGTTGTGCATCCAAAAATGTACCTTCACCAGTCCCATACTGTAGATTTCTCGCTTGACCAGGCGCGGGATAAGGTAGTAAACAGCACCAAAAATGGCCATCTCCACCCACCCTAGAAGATTGATGTGGGTGTGGGCGCGAACGATGAGATCACCATGCAAACGATGATCGACGAAATGCCTGAACTCTGAGACCCCTCCCATCAAAGCGCCCCATGAAAAACCAATGATGGCGTAGACAATACAAGCATAGATAAAGCGTAGGGTGTAGCCCGTGTATTCCTCCTCTTCCCACGGTTTCTTGTCGGGTTGGCTATTCATTTTTCCCTCACATCTTCATATTTTTCCGCCCATTCCGGCGGCGCCCAGAGTCGAATCATCTTATCGATAAAACCGGAGTCGTCCTCAGGTGGTACCCATGCGGAAGCGGATCCTCTTTCAGATTTCAATTCCGACAAAAATACGGCGATGGCACGACGCTCACTCTCGGGCAGGTCGGCAACATAGGCCGCTTCTTTGGGGCGATAGCCATGATCGAGCGTGGGAGCTCCGTAATATTTTTCCGGCTCACTCAAGAAACCGTAGAGCCAATCGACATTTTTTCGACTCCCGATTCCATCCAGATTCAGACCCATGTTCGTTCCATTACGCATGGCGCGATGGCATGCGGTACAACGACGCTCGCGAAATAACTTGGATCCAAGCTTACCCTCTTCCGACAACGCATAACTTGTCCTGGACTGGAATATGGGTTCTTCCGATTTGAGACGCACTATCTCTAGAATGGCATACGCGAGAACCGCCAGCCCCAAAAAAACCCCAAATATACCGAACAGAATTTTTTCGCCCTGCTTCAAGGGCTGCTTCTTCCCCATCGGCTAATTATCCTCCGATTCCTACGGCAAAACAAATAACGAAATATTTGCATTCATTCTTCAGACCTAACGTTGTCACCCGAGTTCTATCAAATTAACAAATAAAAACGGGGCCGGATGGGCCCCGTTTTTATTAGTGTGTCCGCCTTATGGTATAGGATGATACGGGACGTAAGAATTCCCGATAGTGCTGGGCGGCGCCGTAGACAAATAGGTAGCAACGTTATAGATATCCTCATCAGACATATTCTTTGCCACTTCCCGCATTTGCGCGCCCGGATCATTGGTCCGGCTCTCATCACGCCATTTCTTGAGCTGGTTCACCAGATAGACGTACCTCTGCCCCAGCAGCTCAGGATAAATGGGGTATGCACCCCGCCCATTGTACTGGTGACAAGCATAGCAAGAAGTAATACCCCTCTCCGGCGCACCATAGATGACGAGAGATTTGCCAAGGTGACGCTTACCTATCGGCTGGCCCAACTCTTCGACCGCTTTCAGATCCGAGCCGGTGTAAGGCTGTTTCCACTGGAAGAGATATGCGGCGACGTCGATACGATCCTGCTCACTCAATCCCTTGGCGTTGGCGTTCATGACGAACATGGTGGTATCCATGCGCTTGTCGCTGGCATAATCTTCCAACTGCTTGCGGACGTAAGTGAAACCTTGTCCGGCCAAACGCGGTGTTCCCATAGCGTCGTCACCCAAACCATCCTGCCCATGACAGGAAGCACAAGCAGGGACATCGCCTTTGCCGTTGAAGTAGATGTTCTTGCCATTCTCGATATTGGCGGTCTTCATGACCTTACCCGGCTCGGGCCCTGCGCTAGCCGCCATCGGCACGGCCAAAGCGACCGCCACGAGCGCCATCTTGCGCAGCCCCTGAATCGTTTTGTCACTCATTGATTGAAACCCTCCCTATGTATGTCAGCCGACAAAGCGGCCGAACATCACCGCTTCGCCGCCGAGGCCAACGCGCCGTCAGGCGTTCTTTTTATACATCACGATGGCCAGACCAAAGAACAACACGCAAACGAGCAGATACGTCAAAAATACGTCACCCGTGGTAACCATAGCTTGATATCCCCCTCCATACAAAATATCGACAATTCTGAAGCCTTGGCATGTATAGCACGAGGCCAAAACGCTTTCAAGCCAGGGCGTCCAACACAACCCCTTGATTTCCATTCCCTATTAAAAGGATCGGTCTTGACGGGCGATTTCGTCCCTCGCACGCCTCTGTTTTGATGCTAAGATCGCCTACCCCATTTGGCAAGAACAAATCCAGGAAATGCCCGATATCGAACACATCAAAAAGACCTTGGGGCGCTTGACTTGGCTGTGGATCCTTCTGGCCTGGGGCGGCTTGATTTTGTCTATTCCCTTGATTCATTTCGGGGAATTACCCATCGAAGAGGGGGCCGCGCGAGGTTTGCTGCTCAACTGGTCCATCTATCATCAAGTGGCCAGCCCCATCGTTCTGCTCGGAATTCCCGATCTACGAGCGATGTTTTTCATCCCAGTGACCTTGTATTGGCCGGGCAGCCTCGTCGCTCCCCGTGTGTTGTGGATCCTCATTGCGTATACCGCTCTGTTCATGCTTTACCGCTGGATGAAGGATCGGCTGGGGCAAGAACAGGCTCTCATCGCCACCGGCCTACTGCTCTTGGCCCCCTTTACGCTCACCCAGATCGATTCTCTCGGAGCGGGAATTTTTCTTCTCTTTTGCTTCCTGGCAGCTCACTGGATGGAACGGCGATACGAGGCCAGCAAACGGCCGTTGGGGGGATGGTTCTATATGCGTTTTCTGTGGGCAGCGGTGACGGTGAGCGTCCATCCCGCGGGATTGGCTCATCCCCTGGCCCTAGTATGGCGCGTGTGGCGCGACGAAACCAAGCCGGCGCGGCTCAAGAAACAAAATCTCATCGGCTTGCTCACCGCCCTCGGTCTGCTTGGCTTGTTACAGGCCGGTTGGCACGCCCTTCAGTGGGGTGCCGATCCGCTCGTTGCTTTGACGGCTATCTTCCACAGTACCGAATTGGATCCCTTTCCGCCCACCTGGGAGCCCTGGCTCATCATTACAGTCGCCGTGCTCCTCGCCGGACTCAATTTCCATCGTTTGCGGGAAGACCTGTTTGCCATCATGTTGGCCTTGTCGCTGGTATTCGGTGCGGCGGCAGCGGACACCGGCTGGGCTTATTTGGTGTTCGTGTTCATCATGATTTGGGCGTTCGATGCTCTGATCCGGCTCCAGGATCAGTTCGGTGGTCAAAGCTTGATTGCCCGCCGAGGAGGCGTCTTGTTGTTGTTGATCGCGTGCACTGTGCTCTTCACTAGCAAAGACCGCGCCTATGCACAGATGGTGCGCGCCGGTATCCAAACGCCTCATGCCATTCTCTTGCAAGAAGTGGCCGTGGAGGTGGAAAACCTGGGCAAGTTCGCGCGCGTGCTCAGCCAGTGGCCTGGACAGACGATGTTGGTATGCAAGTGTGACGTGCTGATGTTACCGCCGGGAAGCGATGCCCCTCCACAACTGTTGGAGTGGATGCGCAAGGCGCGCGCTACCCATTTGGTGTTCGACCCCCAGAAACCCGAGAACAAGGATCTCGCTCGTGACGTCGCCCTCCTCGGTGAGGCCATGCGTACCCTGTTCGTTAATGAGGCGGGAGTGATCGTCGGCGTCATGGAGGTGCTGGAAGAGGCGGCGAAGGAAGCCGAAAAGGCGCGACAAGAAGAGGCTCTTCCTGAGGATATCCTCAAGGAATTGGAGGCACCGGCCACCGATCTCCCTCCGCCCGATGGGGAATAGCTCTGCCACCTAGGCCTGCTAGACTTCCTTTATCCGAGTGCATGACTCGGAATGTGGGGAGGACGAATATGATCATGATCCATAAAGGAACCCGTTTGGTGGGCCGGCTGGAAACCGGCGAACCAGTATGCGTGGCGGGACGCATGGAGGGGGTGGGGATATGCAGCGATGTGGTCACCATCCGGGCCGGAGGTCATTGGCGGGGCCGCATCCGCGCTCGACAGGTGTGGGTAGAGGGCCGGGTGGAAGGAGAAATTCACGCCGACGAATCGGTCACCTTGGCAGCGGGCGCGCGGGTGAACGGTCTCGTCCGTTCTCCTCATCTCGCCATCCACGGTGGGGCCGTCTGCAATGCTCACCTGCTCATGGGGGAGATGGGTCCAGAGGTCAATGCGAACGGTGATTCGACAGCGACCTCGGCTTTTCGTGATTGTGCCTGAGGACTGTCATCTCCACTCCGACCACAAGGCCATGAGGGCCACCCAGATCGCGACGGCAGAGAGGATAAGGACGGCTCCGGCGGCACAGTCCTTGGCCAGACCGATTCGAGGGTGATGTTCCGGATGAAGGTGATCAGCGAGGTGTTCGAGCGCAGTATTGATCAGCTCCGCCGCCAACACCAAACCCACCATGACGCCGATGAGCGCCCACCAGATCGGCGCAGGACGGAGTATGAGCAGAAACACCAAGGCCCCTAGGGCAAACGTCGATTGGGTACGGAAGCTGCGTTCATGGCGCCAAGCGGCTCGCAGACCCGCCACGGCATACCCCAAACGGTAACGGAAGGGTCGATTCTTGTTCACTACTGCATCGCCTCTCCAGGGTGGGCGAGGAGCACCCTCCCGTCCCAGCCGGTAGGAAGTGCCAATTCTTGTCGGAAGACCCTTTTCTCTTTGGCCGACAACTGCTCGGCAAGGAGATCGCGCGCATGGTCATAGGACGGTTCGGTACGGGCGATGGCGACGAAATCCCAGGGTTGGAAGCGTCGCTGGCGGGCCACGTAACCCTGCCAAACCCGTCCATTCCCGGGCAGGGCGAGAGGGCTTTCCCACAAGCGCAGAACCCAGCGGCTGTCGTCCCTTTCGCTAGGTTCGTACCAGACGAGAATCAGGGCCTCGGGACGACCTTCGTGAAGCTGGGGCAGAACGGGCAACGCCGTCATTGGTGGATGTCCCTGAAAACTATTCAGCAACCGTCGCCAAGAAAGGGGCGCCGGACGCGCCCATCCGTGTTGCCGTAGCCGTTCCTCCAGTCCTTCCAGGGTCCCCCCCCATTGTATGGTGAAAGGCTGCTCCGACTCCCCCCCCAGATCCACTCGGTAGGCAGGTAAGCTCTGCCACAACCGCTGCCACCAGTCTTCCACCGTCACCATGAGAGCGGTGGGCGTGGGTCGCTGGGGGGACACGGTCACAGGAAGGGCGGCGAGTAGAGCCACCACGAAGACTAGAGCCACCCCTTCCACGGACACCTTCCCCGGACGCCGTAAACGATGAACGATACCCACCACCGCCACCCAGCCCAACCCCACCAAAATTCCAGCGAGGACGGGCCCCGGCGTCGCCACCCCCAGATAGAGGTGCGCCGCCGCCACGGCCACCACCACCAAAGCCCACAGGGTGTAGAGAACGCGTCTTCCTCGCGCTCCAGCTCCGGGTGCCGAGAACAGGGTCAACAGTCCCCATTCCACCATCACTCCCAGAGTGGCGACGCTCACCAAGGGACGGTCGACGGCAGCGTCCAGGAAAACGATCAGGGGAATCAACGCCAACCCCGCCAACCAGTGGCGCAGAGCCGCTCGTTCCCCACGCCGCCACCACCACAAGGCCCCGGCCACCGCTACCGCGAGGAGGACGGGCATCTCCCCCAAGGCCGCCACATGGCCCATCCAACGATCCCCCCAGGGGGTGGCGATGGCGTCCATGAAACGAGCCCAATGCTGGTCCAACCCTCCGAGCCCGCGCGGCAGGAGGGCAAGGGCGATCAAGGAAAGGACGAGAATGCCCGCCCATTGCATCAGAGCGCCGGCAACGGGGGCCTTGGGGTCGGTCAAGGCCCGCAACAGGGGCGCGAGCCGCGGGTGACGAGCCAGTAGGCGAACCACACCTTGCAGCAGGCGGCCGGCACGTGGTAATGCCCACCGATACGAGCGCCCCACCAACCACAGGGCGAACCAGGTTCCGCCCACCACCAGAACGATGAACAGGGCCAGCCGCGTGGCCACCTGCGAGGCGAGGGCAAGGGAGGTGCCGAAAGCGATGCCCGGGAGGAGATAGGCGGGTGCCCAGAGGAGGGCGGAGACCAGGTTGACGACCAGGAACTTGCCCGGTGCCATTCCCATCATGCCTGCCACCGCAGGGATGACGGGTCGCACCGGCCCTACGAAACGGCCAATGAGCACGCTTTTTCCCCCGTGGCGCAGAAAGAAGGCCTCTCCCCGAACGAGCATTTGGGGGTGGGCGCGGAAGGGCCACCAGTTACGGATGTGGTCACGGAAATGACGACCCAGCCAAAAGCTCAGACCATCCCCGACCACCGCCCCTGCGAAGGCCCAAACCAGAGTCTCCCACAGCCCTAGGTTGCCGCTGCCCACCAAGACGCCGATACCGAACATGAGCACCGTGCCCGGCACCACCAGGCCGACCACCACCAGGGATTCGGACAGGGCGACCAGAAACACGACTACGCCCGCCCAGGCCGGATTCGCATCCACCCAGGCCAGAAGGGAGTGGAGGAGAGACTCCATGGACCGCCGGTCGGGAGGCGGTCAGAGGGTGGCCAGCACCTGCTCGGCGGCTTCGAGGGTGGCCTTCACCTCGTTCTCACCATGGGCGCTGGAGACGAAGGCAGCCTCGAAAGCGGAAGGAGCGAGATAGACGCCGCGCTCCAACATGCCGTGGAAGAACAGCTTGAATCGGTCCACGTCGCAGTTGGTCACTTGGTAGAAGTCACGGATCTCCTTCTCCTCGGTGAAGAAGATGCCGAACATGCCACCCACCACGTGGGTGGTGAGGGAGATGCCGGCGGCGGCGGCGCGCGCCTCCAGGCCCTCGCACAGGGTGCGGGCGGTGGCCTCCAAGTGGTCGTGGAAACCGGGCGCCTGGATCAGTTCCAGGGTGGCCAGGCCGGCGGCCATGGAAACCGGATTGCCGGACAAGGTGCCCGCCTGATAGACCGGCCCCAGGGGGGCGAGCTGTTCCATGATCTCGCGTCGGCCGCCGAAGGCGCCCACCGGCAGGCCCCCGCCGATGACCTTGCCCAGGGTGGTGAGGTCCGGGGTCACGCCGTAACGGGCCTGGGCGCCCCCCAGGGCGACACGGAAGCCGGTCATCACCTCGTCGAAGATGAGCACCGCGCCGTACTGGTCGCACACCTCACGCAGGCCCTCCAGAAAACCGGGCACCGGCGGCACGCAGTTCATGTTGCCGGCCACCGGCTCGACGATGATGCAGGCGATCTGGCCGCCGAAGCGGGCGAAGGTGTCGCGCACCTGGTCCAGGTCGTTGTAGGTGAGGGTGAGGGTGTGCTCGGCCAGCGACGCGGGCACGCCGGGGGAGGTGGGTACGCCCAGGGTCAGCGCCCCGGAGCCGGCCTTCACCAGCAGGGAGTCGGCGTGGCCGTGGTAGCAGCCCTCGAATTTGACGATCTTGTCGCGACCGGTGAAGCCGCGCGCCAGGCGGATGGCGCTCATGGTCGCCTCGGTGCCGGAGTTGACCATGCGCACCATCTCCATGGACGGCACCAGTTCGGCCACCGTGTCGGCCATCTCCACCTCGATGGCAGTGGGGGCGCCGAAACCGAGGCCGTTCTCCATCACCGCACGCACCCGTTCCAGCACCTGCGGGTGGGCGTGGCCGACGATCATCGGCCCCCAGGAGCCCACGTAGTCGATGTAGCGATTGTCGTCTTCGTCCCAGACATAGGCCCCCTGGCCACGCTTGAGGAACACCGGCTCGCCGCCGACGCCGCGGAAGGCGCGCACGGGGGAATTGACGCCGCCGGGGATGTGCCGTTGGGCTCGCTGGAAGAGTTCGTGGGAACGGGTCATGGTCGGTCCTTGCGATTTGAATTCAGCGGGGAAACAGCTCGGTGAATCGGCGCGCCCGTTCGGTGATGTCGTCGGCGTCGAACAGGCCGCCCACCACCGCCAGGGCATGGGCGCCGGCGGCCACCAGGGCGCCGCCGTTGTCCACCGTGATGCCGCCAATGGCCACCAGGGGCACCTTCAGCTCGCGGCGGGCGCGGCGCAGCAGGTCGACGCCCGCGAGCACCGCCTCGGGCTTGGTGCGGGAGGGAAAGAAGCGCCCGAAGGCCACGTAGTCGGCCCCCCGCAGCACCGCCCGCCGGGCCAAGTCGAGGCGATTATAGCAGGAGGCGCCGATGATGGCGGCGGCCCCCAGGCGGGCGCGGGCGGCCTCGATGGCGGTGTCCTCCCGTCCCAGATGGACGCCATGGGCGCCGGCGGCCTGGGCCACGGCCACGTCGTCGTTGACCAGGAACACCGCCCCGTGCGCCCGGCACAGGGCATTCAGGCACAGGGCCGCCTCCAGGCGCGCGCCGGTGTCGCTGATCTTGTCGCGCAACTGCACCACGCGCGCCCCCCCCGCGAGGGTTGCTTTCACCTCCGCCAGCAGGCGGGAAAGTTCGACGGCGGGGGTGCGGGTAACCGCGTAGAGCCCCTGGATGCGACTCACGCTTCCTCCTCGTGTACCCAGAAGAAGCGGTTGGGCAGGTACTGACCCAGACCGGGGCGGGTGCCGTGGCGCAGGGCCTCCCAGGTGTACTCCTGGGCCTCGGCGATGGCGCTGTAGGGTTCCAGACCGTGGGCCAGCAGGCCGGCGATGGCGGCCGACAAGGTGCAACCGGAGCCGTGGTAGTCGTGGGGCAGGCGCGCCCAGTCGTAGCGTTCCAGGCGGCGGTGGTTGCCGTAGAGGACGTTGTTCACCGCCTCTCCCGGCTCGTGGGCGCCGGTGACGAGGACGAAGCGCGCCCCCAGATCCAGGATCTCCTGGGCGCAAGCCTCCAGGCTGTCCGCCTCCGGCGCCAGGCGGCGCGCCTCCAGGCCGTTGGGGGTGGCCACCGTGGCCAGGGGCAAGACGAGCACCCGCAGGGCTTCCACCAGTTCGGCGTCGGCCAGGGGCGTGCCGTCGCCGGAGGCGAGCACCGGATCCACCACCACCGGCAGGTCGGGATAGTCGGAGAGGATGGAGTGGACCGCCTCGGCGGCGCCCACCGAGCCCAGCAGGCCCACCTTCACCGCCGCCACCGGGATGTCCTCCAGCACCGCCCGCGCCTGCTCGACGATGTCCGTCAGCGGCACCGGCATGACTCGCTGCACGGTGCGCGTGTCCTGCACGGTGAGGGCGGTGGCCACCGGGCAGCCGTGCGCGCCCATGCTGGCCAGGGCCTCGATGTCCGCCTGCAGGCCGGCACCGCCGGTGGGGTCCAACCCGGCGAAGCTGAGCACCGCCGGGATCTCCAGCTCGTCTTCCATCACGCTCCTCGTTGGCCGTGGGGATTATAGCCGTTATGATCGCCGCCATGACCGTCGCCCTGCCCTGGTCGCACATCGACACCGTCCTTCTGGACATGGACGGCACCCTCCTGGACCTCCACTTCGACGACCACTTCTGGCAGGTGCATCTGCCGCGCCGCTACGCCGAGCGCCACGGCCTTCCCGAGGAAGCGGCACGGAAAACACTCCTGGCCCGCTACCGAGAAGCGGAGGGGACCCTCGACTGGTACTGCCTGGACTACTGGTCGCGGGAACTGGGTTTGGCGGTGGATCTCCTGAAGGCCGAGGTGGCGCATTTGATCCGGGCCCATCCGGGGGTGATCCCCTTCCTCGAGACCCTCGGGCGGGCGGGCAAACGGCGGGTGCTGGTGACCAACGCCCACTGGGCGGCCCTGGACCTGAAACTGGCGCGGGTGCCCCTCGCCCGCCACCTGGACCACATCGTCACCAGCCACGACCTGGGCCGACCGAAGGAGGACCCGCGTCTGTGGGAGCGCCTGCGCCGGGTAGTCCCCTTCGATCCGAAACGCGCCCTCCTCATCGACGACAGCGAGGCGGTGTTGGACTCGGCACGCCGCTACGGCATCGCCCACCTGCTCACCCTGCGGCGCCCCTCATCGCGACGGGCGGCGCGGCGCCGGCTGCGCTATCCGGCCATTGCCGACTTCCGCCACCTGGCCCTGCCCAAGGTCGGCTCAACCGCCGATGAGGCCGGTCATGCCGCCGAGGATGAGCAGCGAGAGGACAGCGGACACGGTCAGTAGGACGGTGGCCAGGTAGGGGTGGTCGCCGCGCAGGCGCCAGCCCAGCCAGGCGAGGACTGCCGCCACCAGGATGAGCAGGACGATGACCCGGTTCATCCTCATGGCAGGCCGTGTTCCTCCAGCCAGCGCTTGGCCGCCCGGCCGGCCGCCACCACCGCCTCCGGATCCAGCTCCTGGGCCACCCGGTCGCGGTGGCGGGGGGCGAGGGGGTCGCCGAGGGCGGCGGCGATGGAGAACCAGCGGTAGGCGACCGCGTCGTCGCGCGCCACCCCCTGGCCCATGGCGTAGCGGATGGCCAGGTTGTTGGCCGCCTCCGCCACTCCGCCGCGCGCCGCCCGCTCGTACCAGGCGGCGGCCTGGGCGTAGTCCTGGGGCAGGCCGGCCTCGCCCTCGGCGAACATCTGTCCGAGGTTGAAGCAAGCCTCCGGGTGGCCCTGGGCGGCGGCCAGTTGGAACAGCAGGCGTGCCTGGTGGGGGTCGGCGGGCACCCCTTCCCCCTGGAGGAACATGAGGGCCAGGTTGAACTGCGCCGGCGGATAGCCGCCGCGCGCCGCCTGGGCGTACCAGAAGGCGGCCGCCTCGGTATCGCGCACCACCACCCGCCCCTCGTCCAGGAGCACCGCCAGGTTGTACTGGGCGCGCACGTCGCCGTCGCGGGCGGCCGCCTCCCACAGGCGTACCGCCTCGCCCACGTCCCCGGCCTGGTAGGCGGACAGGCCCGCCTCGAAGGTCTCGCTCATGGTCTTGTCATCCTCGTCGCAAGGGGTCAGTTTAACAACCGGGAACCGTGATGGAGGACACCGTGGCCGTCTCCGACCTCATCAACGCCAAGGGGCGCCTGGAGATCCGCAACCTGCTCGACTCGCCGGTGGTGAGCGACTGGGCGGAGACCGACGCCGCCCTCAAGCGGGCGGTGCGCATGCTGCTCCTCATGCGCCCCGACCTGGTGGCCAACTATTTCTTCCCCGAGGCCTGGGCGCGCATCCAGACGCTCCCCTCCCGCGATCAGGCGCGCATCGTCCTGGCCGCTTTCAAGGCGGTGGTGGTGGAGGAGAACGGGGTGCCCGAGGTGACCCACTGGGCCCAGGCCCTGTTCTACATGAACACCCGCGAACCGGTCTTCATGGGCCTGGCCGAGGCCTGGTCGCGGGCCCACCCCGAGCAGTGCAAGTATCCCCTGCGGCGTTCACGGGGCACCCCCCTGCTCACCGACTTCCTCTGAGGCGGGGCGGAAGTCCAGGCACACCGAGTTGACGCAGAAACGCAGGCCGGTGGGCGGTGGGCCGTCGGGGAAGACATGCCCCAGGTGGGCGTCGCAACGGGCGCAACGGATCTCCTGGCGGCGCATGCCGTGGGAGAGGTCCAGGGCGGTGACCAGGGCCGTCTCGCTCACCGGGGCGTTGAAGCTGGGCCAGCCGGAACCGGAATCGAACTTGGCCTCGCTGGCGAACAGGGGCGCGCCGCAGCACACGCAGTGGTAGGTGCCGGGGCGCTTTTCATTGAGGAGGGCGCCGGTGAAGGGGGGCTCGGTGCCGCCGCGGCGGCAGACGGCGTACTGCTCCGGGGTGAGGCGCGCGCGCCATTGTTCGTCGCTGAGGTGGACTTTCTCGTCGCTCATGGGTCGTTCCTCAAGGCAGGGCCACCCCATAGACCACCCAGGATTCCTGGTTCTCCATCTCGGTGACGCGCCGGTATTCGCCCGTGGGGCTCAAGTACTCGGGGTCGTCCCCCTCCTCGAAGACCTCGTTGTAGAAACGTACCTCGGAGAAGCCCGCCTCCTGCAAGAGGTCGGTGAGTTCGGGGAGGGTCCACAGGCGCCAGTCGTAGCTGAAGGCCCGCTCCAGCTTGGAGCCGTCCAGAAATTCGAAGTGGATGTGCGCCTCCAGGTGGTGGCTGAGGACGTCGAAGCGGGTCTGTTCCCAGATGTAGATGGCCGGATGGCCGTCGATGTCGCGCACGTCCTCGGCCACGTCCAGGGTGGCGGTGCCGCCGAGCACGTCGAGAACGAACAGGCCACGCGCGGCGACGGCGGCACGGGCGTTGCGGAAGTAGTCCAGCAGGTCCCGGCGGCGCCGCAGGGCGCAGTAGGAAAAATTGAGGGCGCAGACGATGTGCGTGGGGTCGGTTCGCACCGTCCGCACGTCGCCCTGGATCAGGCGCACGCGGCGCAGCACCGAGGGGCCGGCGGTGGCCAGATTGTGGATCTCGCCCCAGGCCAGGGGCTCCGGGTCCCGGTCCACGCCCACGGCGCGGCGGCGGGGGTGGGAGACGGCCCAGGTGGCACAGAGGTAGGCGGTGCCGCAGAAGTCCTCGCGCAGGGTGAGGGGACGGGCGCGGCGCCCGTAGGCCTCGCGGTAGAACTGCTCGAACAGCTCCACCTCCAGTTCCGGATTCTGCACCGCCGCCTGGTACAACGCGTAGCGGTCGGCCAAGACCGCCAGGGGGCGCTTGCGCCGCCGCCACGCCATCACTCCCCCCGCTTCGGCCCCACCGGCGGGAAGGGGGTGATCTTGCCGCCGCCCTCGTGGATGCGCGCTGGACCGGCGCGGTTCACCTCGTCGATGCGGACGATGGCGTGCATGGGCAGGTAGAGGCGTTCCACCCCTTCGAATTCGCTCTTGAGACGTTCCTCGGCGGGGTCCACCAGCAGTTCGCTGCGCTCGCCGAAACGGAGCCCCTCCACCTCCACAAAGCCGTACAGGCCGGACTCCCCCACGCCCTCGGCGTAGAGTTCGTAGATCTTGCCGGCGTTGTGGAAGATGACGCGGAACAAAGTCTGGGGCATGGCGGCGTTCTCGTCGAGAAAGGGGCGGATGATAAAGACCCCCGGCGGGCTTGTCACACGGTGCCGGCGGTCTTCTCCAGGCGGCAGAGGAAGAAGCCTTCCATGACCGCATCGGGCAAGATGCGTACCGCGTGGGCGAACTCGGCGGGGAAAACCTCCCTGCGCCAGGCGGACAGACCGGGCCGCGCCTGGGGCACGCCCAGGTCCACTTCGGTGACGCGCACGGCGCCGGGGAAGCGCGCCAGCAGCCAGGCCACCACCGCCTCGTTCTCCTCCGGGGCCAGGGTGCAGGTGGAATAGACGAGCACGCCGCCGGGCTTGAGGCACTGGAAGGCGGAATACAGCAGGCGGCGCTGCTTGCGCGCCATCTCTTTCACCTTGCGCTCGCTCCAGTAGGCGAAGGTGGCCGGTTCGCGGCGCAGGAACTGGCCCTCGGAGGAGCAAGGGGCGTCCACCAGCACCCGGTCGAAGGACTCGGGCACCGCCCGCCACACCGAGGCGCCGTCCTTGAGGTAGGTGTGCACCCCCTCGCCCCCGTGGCGGGCCAGGTTGGCGCGCAGGCGGTGGAAGCGGGCCCTCACCGCCTCCACCGCCGACAACCACCCCTGACCGGCCATGTCCGCCCACAGTTGCAGGGTCTTGCTGCCGGGGGCGGCGCACAGGTCCAGCACCCGCTCCCCCGGGCGCACGCCCAGGGCCAGGGGCGGCAACATGCTGGCCGGATTCTGGATGTAGAGGCGCCCGTCGGTGACCGCCCCGTGGCGGCTCAGCTCGGCGCGTCGGTCGGCAGGGATCACCGCCGCCTCACGCATCCAGGGCAGAGGCTGGGTGGGAATGCCGGCCTCGGCCAGGGCCGCCCAGGGGTCGGGCCCGGGGACCAGAGGGTTGCGGCGCACCCCCACCGCCCGCGGCCGTTCCAAGGCGTCGAGGACGGCGTCCGCGTCCTCCCCGGCGATGGCCGCCAGGCGCGCGAGGAAGGCGGACGGCAGATCGGTGGGCGGGGCCGCCTCCCGCCGCGCGCGGCGTTTGCCCATCCTCAGGCCTTGCGGTAGATCTCCGCGTCGCCTTCGAGGAACTCGCGCGATTTCTCCTCCATGCCCTTTTGCGCCTCGGCGTAGTCGCGCACGTCCTGGGTGATCTTCATGGAGCAGAACTTGGGCCCGCACATGGAGCAGAAGTGGGCCACCTTGTGGCTCTCCTTGGGGAGGGTCTGGTCGTGGTACTCGCGCGCCCGCTCGGGGTCCAGGGAGAGGTTGAACTGGTCCTCCCAGCGGAATTCGAAACGCGCCTTGGAAAGGGCGTTGTCGCGCAGTTGCGCGCCGGGGAAGCCCTTGGCCAGATCGCCCGCCTGGGCGGCGATCTTGTAGGCGACGATGCCGCGGCGCACGTCCTCCTTGTCGGGCAGGCCCAGGTGCTCCTTGGGGGTCACGTAGCAGAGCATGGCGGTGCCGTACCAGCCGATGTTGGCGGCACCGATGGCGGAGGTGATGTGGTCGTAGCCGGGGGCGATGTCGGTGGTGATGGGGCCGAGGGTGTAGAAGGGCGCCTCGAAGCAGTCGCGCAGTTCTTTGTCCACGTTCTCCTTCACCATGTGCAGGGGCACGTGCCCGGGGCCCTCGATCATCACCTGCACGTCGTGCGCCCAGGCGATCTTGGTGAGCTCGCCCAGGGTCTCCAGTTCGGCGAACTGGGCGCGGTCGTTGGCGTCCTGGATGGAGCCGGGGCGCAGGCCGTCGCCGAGGGAGAAGGCCACGTCGTAGGCGGCCATGATCTCGCAGATCTCCTCGAAGTGGGTGTAGAGAAAGTTCTCCTGGTGGTGGGCCAGGCACCACTTGGCCATGATGGAACCGCCGCGGGAGACGATGCCGGTGAGGCGCTCGGCGGTGAGGGGCACGTAGGCCAGGCGCACGCCGGCGTGGATGGTGAAGTAG
>WFVN01000010.1 GCA_015491615.1 Gammaproteobacteria bacterium | reverse complement strand
TGACCAACGGCGAGCGCTACAACAAGGTGGTGGACATCTGGTCGCACACCAACGAGCTGGTGGCCAAGGCTATGATGGAACACCTGGGTACCGAGGTGGTGAAGGATGCCAAGGGCAAGGAAGTGCGGGTCAAATCCTTCAACTCCATTTTCATGATGGCCGATTCCGGCGCCCGCGGCAGCCAGGCCCAGATTCGCCAGCTGGCGGGCATGCGCGGCCTGATGGCCAAGCCCGACGGTTCCATCATCGAGACCCCCATCACCGCCAACTTCCGCGAGGGACTGGATGTGTTGCAGTACTTCATCTCCACCCACGGCGCGCGCAAGGGACTGGCGGACACGGCGCTCAAGACCGCCAACTCCGGTTATCTCACCCGCCGTCTGGTGGACGTGGCCCAGGATCTGGTGATCACCGAGGAGGACTGTGGCACCAGCCACGGGCTCACCATGAGCCACATCATCGAGGGTGGTGAGATCGTCGAGCCCCTCAACAATCTGGTGCTGGGGCGGGTCACGGCCGAGGACGTGAAGCTGCCGGGCGAGACCGATGAGGTGTACATCCCCGCCGGTACTCTGCTAGACGAGCATTGGGTGCAGCGCATCGAAGAAGAGGGTATCGAACAGATCAAGGTGCGCTCGCCCATCACCTGCGAGACCCGCTACGGCATCTGCGCCAAGTGCTACGGCCGCGACCTGGCGCGCGGCCATCTGGTCAACATCGGCGAGGCGGTGGGCGTGATCGCTGCCCAAAGCATCGGCGAGCCGGGCACCCAGCTCACCATGCGTACCTTCCACATCGGCGGCGCCGCCTCGCGCGCGGTGGTGGCCAACAAGGTGGAGATCAAGACCACCGGTACCGTGCGCCTGCTCAACATCAAGCTGGTGGAGAATGCCAGCGGCAACCTGGTGGCGGTGTCCCGCTCCGGCGAGCTGGCGGTGCTGGACGCCACCGGGCGCGAGCGCGAGCGCTACAAGATCCCCTATGGCGCCACCCTGACGGTGCGGGACGGCGATCACGTGGAGGCCGGCCAGGTGCTGGCTACCTGGGATCCGCACACCCATCCCGTGGTCACCGAGGTGGCGGGGCGCCTGCAGTACAGTGACATCGTCGAGGGGGTCACCGTGCAGCGCCACGTCGACGAGGTCACCCACCTCACCAGCCTGGTGGTCACCGATCCCAAGAGCCGCGGCATGAGCGCCAAGGACCTGCGCCCCATGGTCAAGATCGTGGACGAGGAGGGCAAGGAGCGTTGCTTCGCCGGCACCGACATCCCGGCGGTCTACTATCTGCCGGCCGGGGCCATCATCAACATGGAGGACGGCGCCGAAGTGCGGGTGGGGGACGTGATCGCCAGGATTCCTCAGGAGTCCACCAAGACCCGTGACATCACCGGCGGTCTGCCGCGGGTGGCGGACCTGTTCGAGGCCCGCAAACCCAAGGACCCGGCCATCCTCGCCGAGATCTCCGGCACCGTGGGCTTCGGCAAGGAGACCAAGGGCAAGCAGCGCCTGGTGATCGTGGGGGCGGACGGCCAGACCGTGGAGACCCTGATTCCCAAGTGGCGCCACATCACCGTGTTCGAAGGCGAGCACGTGGAGAAGGGCGAAGTGGTGGTGGACGGCGAATACTCGCCCCACGACATCCTGCGCCTGTTGGGTATCGAGGCTCTGGCCAACTACATCGTCAAGGAGGTACAGGACGTCTACCGACTGCAGGGCGTGCGCATCAACGACAAGCACATTGAGGTGATCGTGCGCCAGATGCTGCGCAAGGTGGAGATCACCGATCCCGGGGATACTGCTTTCCTCAAGGGAGATCAGGTGGAGTATGCCCGCATTCTGGAAGAGAATGAGAAGATGGTGGTCGAAGGCAAGGAGCCGGCCCATTTCGAGCACGTCTTGCTGGGCATTACCAAGGCCTCCCTGGCTACCGAGTCCTTCATCTCGGCGGCTTCCTTCCAGGAGACAACCCGGGTGCTTACCGAGGCCGCCGTCAACGGCAAAGTGGACCGCCTGCGCGGACTCAAGGAGAACGTCATCGTCGGGCGCCTCATCCCGGCGGGCACCGGCTTGGCCGCCCAGCGCGAACGCAAGCGCCGCGAGGCCGCTGAACGCGAGGCCGAGCGCCGCACCCCCACCAGCGAGGAGGTGGAAGAGGCCCTGCGCAAGGCCCTCAAGGTCACTTGATTGAGCGGCGCGGCGGTAACGCAGAAAAGCCCCGGACACCCCCCGGGGCTTTTTCTATGGCGAGTGGTACCAGGCACGCCCCTGGACAATGCCTTTCGCGGGCTATTGAACTTGACAGAGACGCAAGATCGCCCTAAACTTTCGCGGCTTTGTAGAGATACATCTCTCTTTCGCGGAACAACTGCAATTTAAGCGTTCAACCGTTGGTGGTCGCGTCCCTGCCGGGGCGCACACGATGGCTGGACGCTTAACTGT
>WFVN01000009.1 GCA_015491615.1 Gammaproteobacteria bacterium | reverse complement strand
CGTCACCCACGCCTCCGGCAAACACCGCAACGTCGTGTTCCGCTACGCCTGCAACAAGCGCTTGCGCCGTGCCCTGACCACTTGGGCCGCCAACTCGCGCTTCGCGTCCCCATGGGCCAGGCACATCTACGACCAGGCGCGTGCCCGAGGCTGCGACCATCCCCACGCCGTGCGCATCCTGGCCCGCGCCTGGGTGCGCGTCCTGTGGCGCTGCTGGCGCAACAGCATACCTTACGACCCAACGCTTCATGGGGCCGCCAAGCCCTTTGTCGAGGCCGCCTGAACCAGTCTCGGATCGAAGATGGGTTGACACAGGGTGTCTCATGCCGCCTCCACCAGGGATACGATGGTACGCGCCGCCTCGGTGAGATCGGAGGCGGCGGTGATCTGCAGGCCGCTGCATTCGAGGATCTCGCGACCGAGTTCGGCATGGGTACCCTCCAGCCGTACCACCACCGGCACCTGCACGGCCACCTCCGCGACGGCACCCACGATGCCGTCGGCGATGACGTCGCAGCGCACGATGCCGCCGAAGATGTTCACCAATACGCCTTTGACCTGCTCGTCGGCGAGGATCAGCTTGAAGGCCTCGGCCACCCGCTCGCGGGTGGCGGTGCCGCCCACGTCCAGGAAATTGGCGGGCTCACCGCCCATCAGCTTGATGAGGTCCATGGTGGCCATGGCCAGGCCCGCGCCGTTGACCATGCAGCCGATGTTGCCTTCCAGGGCGATGTAGTTGAGGTCCCACTCGCTGGCCTCCACCTCGCGGGGATCCTCCTGGCGCAGATCGCGCAGCTCCGCCAGCTCGCGGTGGCGGTAGAGGGCGTTGTCGTCGGCATTGATCTTGGCGTCGCGGCACACCAGATCGCCCTGCGCGGTGACTACAAGGGGATTGACCTCCACCAGACTGAGGTCCTGTTCCTGGAAGAGTCGCGCCAGCGCGGTGAGGATGCGGGTGAATTGCTTGACCTGTTCCCCCTGCAGGCCCAGGCCGAAGGCCAGGTCGCGGCACTGGTAGGGCTGCAGCCCCACCAGCGGATGCACGGCGGCCTGCAGGATGCGATCCGGCCATCGTGCCGCCACTTGCTCGATCTCCATGCCGCCCTCGGCGGAGGCCATCACCACCACCCGGCGCCGGGCGCGATCCACCACCATGCCCAGATAGAGTTCCCGGGCGATGTCACACGGGGCCTCCAGCAAGACCTCGTGCACGGGCTTGCCCTGGGGACCGGTCTGGCGGGTGACCAGGCGCGAACCCAGCATGGCGGCCACGGCCTCCCGCACCGCCCGGCGACCGGCCACCAGCTTCACCCCGCCGGCCTTGCCGCGCCCGCCGGCATGGGCCTGCGCCTTCACCACCCAGCGCTCCCCGGCATCCTGCGCGTGCCGCGCCGCGGCCAGTTCGTCGAGGGCGGCCTCCACTTCCGTCGGGTCGCGCACCAGGCGGCGCGGCGGCACTGGGATGCCGTAGCGTTCGAAGAGATCCTTGGCCTGATATTCGTGCAGGTTCATCGTTCCGCTTTCCTCACAGGGCAAACCGTGACCTTCATTCCACCCGTCGTTTCCGCCGCCGGGCCATGTGGATGGCCTCACCGTGGACCGCCAGGGCGGCCTCGTGCAGGGCCTCCGAGAGGGTGGGGTGGGCGAAGACCATCAAGCCCAGGTCCTCGCTGCTGGCCCCGAATTCCATGGCGATTACTGCCTGGGCGACGAGTTCGGAACAATGGGCGCCGATCATGTGCACCCCCAGGATGCGGTCGGTGTGGGCATGGGCTAGCACCTTGACCAGGCCAGTGGTCTCGCCTGCGGCCCGGGCGCGGCCGTTGGCGGCGAAAGGGAACACCCCGCTGCGGTAGGGCACGCCGTCCGCCTCCAGGGCCTGCTCGCTCTTGCCCACCCAGGCGATCTCGGGCTGGGTATAGACGACACCGGGCATGAGGTCGTAGTCGAGCGCGGCCTGGCGCCCGGCGATGAGTTCCGCCACCATCACCCCTTCGCGGGAGCCCTTGTGGGCCAGCATGGGCCCACGCACCACGTCGCCGATGGCGTAGACGCCGGGCAGATTGGTGCGGCATTGCTCGTCCACGTGGATATAACCCCACTCGTCCAGGGCCAGTTCGGTACCGGCGGCACACAGGCCGTCGCTGTTGGGCACCCGTCCCACGGCGACGATGAGGCGGTCCACCCGTTCCCGGCGTTCGCCATCGGCGTCCTGATAGACCACCTCCACCTTGTTGCGCTTCACCCGGGCGGACATCACCCGGGCCCCCAGGCGGATGTCCAGCCCCTGGGCGCCAAAGGCCTTGAGGGCCTCGCGGGCCACCTGGCGGTCGGCCATGGTGAGCAACGCCTCCTGGGCCTCCAGCAGGATCACCTCTGCCCCCAGGCGGCGCCACACGCTGCCCAGTTCCAGGCCGACGATGCCGGCGCCGATGACCCCGAGGCGCCGGGGCACCTCGTCGAAGGACAAGGCCCCCGTGGAATCCACGATGCGCTCCCCGTCCAGGGGCGCGGCAGCGATCTCGGCGGGGCGCGAACCCGGTGCCAGAATGATGGAATCGGCGCCATAGCGGGTGATGCCGCCGTCCGGGGCCGTGACGGCCACGGTCCGGTCCGGCTGCAGGCGGCCGTGGCCCGTCACGAGGGTCACGCCATTGGCCTGGAACAACTGCACGATGCCCTGGGTCAGCTCCCGCACCACCCGCTCCTTGCGCGCCATCATGGCGCCCACGTCCATGGCGATCCTGCCCGCGCGGATACCGTGGTCGCGGAACTCGTGATGCAGCCGGGCATAGAGTTCGGAGGACTCCAGCAGGGCCTTGGAGGGTATGCAACCCACGTTGAGACAGGTACCGCCCGGTGCCGGACGCCCCTGGGCGTCCAGCCACTGGTCCACACAGGCGGTCTTGAGCCCCAACTGGGCACAGCGGATGGCGGCCACGTAACCCGCCGGCCCGGCGCCGATGACGATGACTTCGAATCGTTCCACTGGGTGCCGCCTCCCTCAGAT
>WFVN01000008.1 GCA_015491615.1 Gammaproteobacteria bacterium | reverse complement strand
GAATACGCCCACCTCACCCCCGCGCAACTGGCGCGCAAAATCAAACAGCTGGAAAAACAGATGTACCAGCACGCCAAAAACCTCGAATTCGAACAGGCCGCCCAGATCCGCGACCAACTCAAGGCCCTGCGCGAACGGGTGTTCCGCCAAGCGGTGTAAAAACCACTCAAATTAAACGGTATTGCACGCCTCCGGCGAGGGGTGTAAAAATAGTGACGTGTGTCACTATTTTGACGTTCGGAGGTGTCCCATGCGCGTTCGCTCGCGATCCGCATTTGCCACCCTCGTCACTCTCTTGTGGTCCCTGGCGGCCATGGCCAAACCCGATCTCCCCGATCCCTTCCGGCAACTGGGCTTCATGGCCAACGAAGGCCAGGCCGACGCGGCCATCACCCACTATGCCCCGGTGGCCAACGGCCTTTTGGCCCTGGACGACGAAGGACGGCTGGAATACCGCCTGGAGGGCAAGCAGCGCACCACCGTCCTGCGGGAGCGCTTCCTCGGCGCCCACAAGGCCACCCCCCGCGTCGAAGGCAGCGGCCCCACCCTGCACCTCTACCGGGGCGGCAAGCGCCTGCACCTTGCCACCCATCCCCGGCTGCACCTGGCCGATCTCTGGCCCGGCATCGACCTCACCCTGAGCCACCGGGCGGACACGGTGGAAAAGATATTCCGCCTCGAGCCGGGGGCCGAGGTCTCCCGCATCCGTCTGCGCATCGAAGGCGCCCAACGGCTCGCCCTGGAAGAGGACGGCCGTCTGCGCTTGGACACCCCCGCCGGCCCCACCTGGTTCAGCGCCCCCGTCGCCTACCAAGAAGGTCCACAGGGCCGTGAACGGGTGGAAGTGGCCTACTGGGTGGAGGGAGACACCTACGGCTTCCGCGTGGGCCGCTACGACTCCACCCGACCCCTCGTCATCGATCCACTGTTGGCCTCGGCTTCGCTGAACGAAAGCGGCGCCTCTGGGCAAAAGCCACTCATCGGCGAAATCGCCCAATTGAGCACCGGCGAGATCCTCGTCGCCGGCGCCAGCCAAAAGCCCTCCTGGCTCGATCTTCTCACCCCCCAGGGCAACCCGCCGCAACTCCCCCGTAGCGGTCGCGTGGGCTTCGTCGCCAAGCTGAGCCGCGACCTGAAGCAACTGCTCGCCGTGGCCATCGTCGGCGGAAGCAACAGCACCAGCACCGAGACTGTCCTCGGCCGCCTCGAGGTGATGAACGACCTCATCTTCGTGGCGGGTGCCAGCAACGACCCGGACCTGCCCATCGACCAGACCCGCCGCGGCATGGTCAATTCCATCGTGGGGTATGACAGCGACTTCATCCTCCTCGCCTTCCATGACGACTTGAGGCTCGCCAACGGGACCTACCTGGGCGGCTCAAAAGCAGAAGGCATGCGCTTCGCCTTTTCCCCGTCGGATCCTGCCTCCGAGCTCGGCAACGGGCCCGGCATCGCCGGCATCGATCTCGCCGCCCTCCCCGCCGACACCACCCTCTATGGCAATGCCGCCGGCGATTACGATTACGTCGTCTACCTGGCGGGCACCAGCCAATCCGGCGACATCCCCATGGGTAACGGCGACGGCAGCAGCAACAACGTCCCCCCCAGCTTCAACCCTGGCAACCCCCGCGGCGCTGGCCATCGGGATTGCTACCTCGCTTATTTCCTCTACGACGCCAACACGAATGTCTTCGACCACCTGCGCGCCACCTGGGTAGGCAATGCCGGTACGAACTGGACCACCACCTGTATGGCCCTCCTGGCCACCGCCAACGACCAGATCTATGTGGCCGGCCACGGCCGAGGCACCATTCAACGACCCGACGGCAGCTCGCCCGACGGTTGGCGCCTCACACAACCGTCCCAGAACAGCGGCGACACAATCGACGACGCCTTCATCGCCCGCTTCGATCGCCGCCTGAACGAGCTGCACGAGGCCACCTACCTGGTGGGCGCCACCGACCGGACCACCTACAGCCCCGCCGGCGGCGCCTCCATCCACTTCCTCGCCATTGGCAACGTGAACGGCACGGAACGCCTCGTCATCGGCGGCAGGAGCCGGGACGCCCACTTCCCCGCCACCCCCGCCATCCAGGGTGAGGACCCGGTCGGCGACTTCATCGGCCATCTGGCCAACCTCACCACTCTGGACAACCCGAGTGCCCGGGAGATCACCCTCCTCGCCCACTGCAAGGCCGCCGGGCCTTACGGCGACGAGCGGCAATGCAGCCACAGCGACGGCGAACTGGCGGCTATGGCGCTCGTGCAATGGACGGGCACCACCGCCGCCGATCACGACTACGATCTCTACCTCTATTTCACCCGCTACGCCCTCGGCACCGAGGGGGCCCACCTGGGCCTGCCGCCGAAGGGCCTGGGTCAAGGTGAAAACACCCTCCGCTTCGACCTGGGCGGCAGCAACAGCTTCGGCCTCCTCGCCCGCTACGATTCCGCCCACAACCTGACGACAGCCACCCAGGTGGGCGCCCCGGCCATCCCGGTCAGCAATGCCGAGCCCACGGAGCAAGGCCCCGCGAGTCTCTTCGTCTCCTTGAACTACATCCCCACGGGAGAGCCGCCGCGCGACGACCCGCGCCTCTATCTGGGCGTCACCACCAACGCCAAGGTGATGCACCACCCCGCCCATGCGGAATTCGACCAGCCGAGCGAACACACTCGCATCCCGTCGATCCAGCTCCTGAGCTACGACCTGAGCCTCGGCCGGGGCGATGCCCCCACCGTCCTGTACGACGGCGAGGCGCGCGTGGACTACGGGTTCATCTCCATCGGCTCGAAACCCAAGTACCGGCCGGTCACCTTCAAGAACACGGGCACGGAGCCCATCGAGGTGCACACCGTCCTGTTCAACCTGGACAACCGGCCCGACCACCGGGACGGCGGCATGCTCGAATACGCCGAGTTCAGCAACAGCGTCAGCGGCAACATCACCTGCACCCCCGCCCCAGGCACCACCCCCGATGACGCCCGCGCCGTCATCCCGCCCCAGGGCGAATGCACGTTCCGCATCCGGCCCGGGTTGCCCACCGCCGCCAGCGCCGCCATCGACGCCCCGCGCGCCTACACCTACCGCCTCTACCTGGTCACCAACGACCCCAACGGCGCCTTGATCGCGGGGCCGGAACTGGCCTTCACCCTCACCCCCCTAGGCGTGCAGGGTTTCTACAACCGGGTCGTGGACTGGATCGGCGAAGGGCTCGCCTTCCCCGACACGAACATCGGCAGCACGGCGGACGACACCCTCACCCTCGTCAACCGCAGCAACCACGACATCGCCATGGGCAGCGCCACCCTGGACGACGACACCCACTTCCAAATCGCCCAGGACGACTGCGCCGCACAAATCCTGCCCCGCAACCCCCCCACCAGCGGCTGCGACATCACCATCCGCTACGCCCCCACCTCGAGCGGACCGCACGAGACCTACCTCAACGTCCGCGCCGCCGGAGGCGAAACTCTCCTGCGCGTGAAACTCAGCGGCCGAGGAATCGACTCCGGCGGCTCCGGTGGCTCCGGTGGCTCCGGTGGCTCCGGTGGCTCCGGTGGCTCCGGTGGCTCCGGTGGCTCCGGCGGCTCCGGCGGCTCCGGTGGCTCCGGCGGCTCCGGCGGCTCCGGCGGCTCCGGTGGTTCCGGTAGCTCCGGCGGTTCCGGTGACACCGGGGGCTCTGGTGGCGCCGGTGACTCTGATGGATCTGGTGGGCCCGGCGACGCGAACGACACCGGAGAATCTCAAAGCCCCGACGACACCCGCAACCGCAGCGACTCCAGCGGTGGCGGCATCTTCGGCTTGGCCTTCGGCCCTGTGGATTTCCTCATGGGCCTCGCCATCACCTTCGCCTTCTTCCTCCGCCGTCCACCACGCAACCACTGGGGCAGCGAACCGCTGCCCCAGATCATTTTCAACGAAACTCATCCTCTCCCCACGAAAGACAGGAGGTGGCCATGAACTCACCCCGCCCCTGGCGCACAGCCCTCGCCATCCTGCTCCTGATTCCCATCCTCGCCCAGGCCAAGGCCGGGCCACCCGACCCCATGGACCTGCTGGGCTTCGTGGAAAACCGCGGCCAGGCGCCGCAAGAGATTTTCGCCTACACCCCTACCCGTGCCGGACTGAGCCTGGTCACCCACGACGGACGTCTGATCCACCGGGTCGCCAGTAGGAACGGCAAGACGGTCCACCTCGAGGAACGCTTCGCCGACGGGCCCCTGCATCCCCGTTCCCTCGCCCAGGCACCGACCCGGGTCAGCTTCTTCACCGGCGCCACACCCAGGGACTGGCGCCGCGACATCCCCACCCATGAGACCATCGAACTGGGAGAAGCGGCGCCGGGCGTGCGCGTGCAGCTCCTGGCGCGACCGGGCAACGTGGAGAAGCGCTTCCACCTAGCGCCGGGCACCGACCCCGACGCCGTCTCCATCCGCCTGCAAGGCGCCCGTAGTCTGAGCGTGGAAAAAGACGGTCGGCTGCGGGTGGAGACCGCGGAAGGGACCGTGCATTTCACCACCCCGGTGGCCTGGCAACCCCGCTCCGACGGCGGCCAGGACCCCGTGGAAGTGGCCTACGTGACGCGCGACGAGCATTACGGCTTCCGCCTCGGTCCCCATGATCCCAACCGGGAGGTGATCATCGACCCCCTGCTGGGCACCGCCCTGCTGCGGGCCTCCGCCGTGGTCCGCGACATGACAGTGGACACCTTCGGCGACGTGTTCGTCGTCGGCAGCACCAACGGCTCCAACCTGCAGACCCTGGCCAACGGTACCTACGACACCACGGCGGACGGCGCTTACACCAGGGAAACCTCCGGCTACATCGCCAAGTTCTCCCGCGACCTGGAGCAGCTCCTCGCCCTCACCTTCCTGGACGGTGGAGAGGACTATACCTCTACCTTCCTCACCGCCATTGTCAGCAATAGAGAGGGAGACATCTTCGTCGCCGGCATCACCGATTCTCAAAACTTTCCCATCGTGGATCCGGACGCTAAGACCACCAGTTCCCTGCGTCAGGCCTTCGGCGGTTATGAGTTCGTCGTCGCCCGTCTTTCCAACGACCTCACCCAACTCACCGCCAGCGCTTACCTCTCCGGCAGCCGCAATGAAGGCTTGTTCCCCAATGCCCACCAAGTGGACTTGGCACTGGCCCCCGACGAACAAAGCCTCTACTTCGCCGGCACCTCCAACTCCACCGACCTGCCCACCAATCAAGGGGGTCCTAATAATGCTCCAGCCTACATGGCCGTCGATCCCCACCCCACCACCGGCAATGACCTGGGTTACGACTGCTACCTGGCCCAACTCCGTCTGGATCTCACCCACGTCAACGCCACCTGGGTGGGCAACAATGCCAACGACGGGGATTGGCGCATGTATTGTTACCTCGTCGGCACCGACGGCATCGGCTCGGTGTTCGTGTCTGGCTACGGCTTCGGCCAGTTCGAGAGCGGCGTCTCCGGCCATGCCCGCAGCCAGAGCAGCGACCCCGACTCTCCCTACGGGGACTGGGGGGACGTGGTCGTGACACGTTTCTCCCCCGACCTGCGTACCCTCAAAAACGGCACCTTCCTGGGGGCCTTCGACGGCTGCTTCGAGTGCGACACGCCCGACCGACCCTGGGACATGCTGGTCACCCTCGCCGGCAGTGAAGTGATCCTGGTCGGTCAAACCTCCACCGAGGCCTTCCCCACCACCCCCGGTGCCCTGTTCACCCGGGCCCAGAATCTGGATGCGTTCTCCGGCGTCAACGACGACGAAACGGTCGGCTTCGTCGCCCGCCTGGACAACGACTTGAGACTCATGGCATCCACCCTGTTACACGACTGCCCACGGGGCGACCAGGGGGTGCCCGATTGCGACAAAGGCGGCCCAGGCTTCGCCACCGCGGTGGATTACTACAACTACCGAGACGAGAACAACCGGAACCGGCGCGACTTCTATGTCGTATACGCGCAAGATACCGGGCTGTTCAGCGGTGGACTCACCACCGCCTGGCCCGGTGCCTATATGAGTCTCCCCTTGGGCAACGCGGTCGGCCCCGTCAGTCTCTATCGCCTGAATGAAGAACTCACGCGCATATTGTCCGCCACCGACCTCGTCCCCCATTCCGGGGCCATCCTCAACGAAGACGAGCACTATCACACGGCCCTGACTTTCTCCAAGTCCTATTACGACATCAATAGTGGCAACAATCACGATCCGCGTGTTTACACTGCCTTCAGCATCAGCACTTATCCTGTGCGCCATCCACGGGGTTTCAACGACCCGCGGGTAGATGTCAATCTCGGTTTGCTCCTGGCCGATTCCGGTCCTTACGTCATCGCCCTGGACCCAAACCTCTCCGCCGGAGACTCCCCCGCCCTCGCCTTCACTTCGACGGAACCCCTGGATCTGGGCTATCTGCCCGAGGGCACCACCAGCGCGCCCGTTCCCCTCACCGTGATCAACAACAGCAGCAATCTCTCCCTCACCGTGTACAGGGACGTGTTCGAAAGCAACGGCAAGGGCGGATATTTCAGCTATGGCAGTGGAACCAACCGCTGTTTCAACCCCAGCACGGGTGGTATTTTTCCCTTCACCCTCTCCCCCGGGACGAGTTGCACGCTCTATGTGACCGTCAACGGCACAGCAACGGATCCGTACGTCTTCGAGGGGCGGCTGCACCTGCTCAGCAACGACCCCAACGGGTCGCGCATCACGAGTCCCGATATCACCGTGCGAGCCACGCCTCTACTCCTCCAATACCCAGGCAGCTCCATCTATGCCATCGACTATCTGGGTGAAGGGCTGGATTTCGGCTCCGTGGACGTGGGCGACAGTCTCCAGCGCACCGTCACCGCCCGATCCCGCATCGACGACCTCGAACTCGGGCAAGTGGTGTTGGAAGACCCGACGGCTCCCTTCACCGTCGAGCAGGACAACTGCAGCGACAAGACATTGAACAACGGTGACACCTGCACCGTCACCCTCCGCTATCAACCCACCAGCGCCGGCGTCCATGAAACCATCCTGGGCTTCAAAAACACTCTGACCAGCGGCGCCTATTGGGTGGCCCTGCGTTTGGGGGGCGGCGCCCAGGATGTTGGCGGATCTGGTGGATCCGGCGGCTCAGGCGGCTCTAGCAGCACCGGTGGTTCAGGCGGCTCCGCCGGATCCGGAGGTGGCGGCGCAAGTGGCAGCTCTGGTGGCAATACCGGCGGTTCCGGCGGTGGCAACAACACCGACACCGGCGGCGGTGGTGGAAGTGGTGGTGGAATCTTTGGCCTGGCCACCGGTCCCCTCCCCGTGCTGGCAGGCCTGTTTCTTGTCGCTCTGGCTCGGTACCGACGGCGGGCTTGAATGCCCGCCCCGGCCATCGGTTCGAAGATAGTCGACGGCGGCAGGTAGCCATTCCATTCGGCACGGTGGCCATTTTCAATGCCAGAGGTAGCGGAATGTCCATGCGGGCCCGGAGGTACCGTCCCAAGCCACGCCGACTTCGATCTCCGCAAGGGAGAAGCGGGCGACCATCCTTCCCAGGACGGCGCCGACGAGGATGTCGGATGGATAGTGGACGCCCGCCTCCACTCGCGCCCAGGCGGTAGCGCCGGCCATTCCCCAGGCGGCGAGACCGAGCGCCCGGCGCGGCGCCCGGGCGAGAGACGAGCGTGCCAGGGCATCCTGGGTCAAGGCCGCGCCGGCGAAAGCGAGAGCGGCATGACCCGAAGGAAAGCTGAGGTCGTCGGAACGATCCGGACGCGGACGACCCGTGAGGCGCTTGAGGACGAAAACGGTGGCGCCGGTAGCCGCGAGGACGGTGACCCGAGAGCTCCAGGCACGTTCCCCTGGGGGTATGAGCCAAGCACTGCCGAAAGCGAGCCCGAGACCGGCGGCCAGGAAGATGTCGCTCGCCCGGCGGGCCCTGCCCGTGCCGCCGAACAGAGGGGAATCGCGTCGCGCCCAACGGGAAAGGTCGTCATCCGCCGTGGTGCTGGAGAAACCCAAGGCGGCGAGTGCCGGTACCCAGACGAGGGGGTCGTTCACGGAAGGAACGCGCCCCTCACCCCACGCCCCCGACGGCAGGGCGAGGGCGAGAACGACCATCCGAGCCCACTTCACTTTCTCCTCCCATGGGCAACGGAACGACTACCTGCCATCGAACCCTTATGCAGCCATCGAGATTCGTTTTCGACGATGGGAGGCGACCGGAAAGGCGAGGATATCGGGATTCGGAACTCGGCGGCGACCATGTTCGGGAGAGTAGCGCCGGCGACGACGGACGCAAAGACCGCTGTCATGATGCGAGCCGGAGGGCGCGAAGACAGACGAAACGGCGGGGCCGGCACCGAGTCGTGCTTCCCGCCTGAGCAACCACCCAGGGGGTCCACTTTCGGGGAAACGGGGCGCTCAATCGCAACGTTCACGCCACACCCCCTCCAGGACGTCTCCGCAATGGAAAGCATGCAGAGGTGTGGCAGAAAATTCAAAGATACGCCTCTCGCCGAGGGGGGAGCGGGGCAGGAGGAAACGGTGCAAATCCCTTTGCGTCCCGATCCTCCATGATCCCCATGGGTATTTTGCCCAGGCCGCCGAGGGACATCAATGGCATCATAAATATATTTTATTATTCTTGAGTGCATCACTAAGTAAATTACCCGAGCCCGTCAGGGAAAAGTTCGAGCTGACCGCCGGGAGCGCGAAAACGGCCGCAATCCAGGGGCGGCAGCTCACCAAGCCCCAGACGCTTGTGGGCGAGGCGAAAACGCTGGCGGATCAATTCGGCGTAGGGGCCGGCGCCGCGCATGCGATGACCGTGGCGGGCGTCGTAGAGACGGCCGCCGTGGGCCTCGCGCAGACGGTTCAGGACATGGTCCTTCATCCCGGGCCGGTGGTGGTCCAACCAGTCTTCCACCAGTTCCTCGAGTTCCAGGGGCAGGCGCAAAAGGACGTAGCCGGCCGCCCGGGCGCCGTGCTCGCGGGCGGCGCCCAGCAGGCGTTCCAGTTCCGGGTCGGTGAGGACGGGGATCACCGGTGCGACGAGGACGCCACAGGGCACGCCGGCCTCCGCCAGCCGTTCCATGGCGCGCAGGCGGCGGGCGGGACGGGCGGCGCGCGGCTCCAGGCGCCGGGCGAGGTCGTCGTCGAGGGTGGTGAGGGAGATCATGACGTGCACCAGGTCCTGGCGCGCGGCCTCGGCGAGGAGGTCCAGGTCCCGTTCCACCAGGGCCGATTTGGTGACGATGGTGAAGGGGTGGCAGGCGTCCAGGAGTACCTCGACGATGCGGCGAGTGAGGCCGGTACGGCGCTCCACCGGCTGGTAGGCGTCGGTGTTGATGCCCAGGGCGATGGGGCGACAGCGGTAGCCGGGACGGGCCAGTTCCTCGCGCAGGCGTTCGGGGGCGTCGGGCTTGTGGTAGATGAGGGTCTCGAAGTCGAGGCCCGGCGAGTGCCCCAGGTAAGCGTGGGTGGGGCGGGCGAAGCAGTAGACGCAGCCGTGCTCGCAGCCCCGGTAGGGATTGACGGACTGCTCGAAGGGGACGTCCGGGGAGTCGTTGCGGGCGATGACGCGCCGCGCCCGATCGACGAGCAGGCGGGTGGGCACGGGCTCCGGCTCCCCCTTGAGGGTACCCCAGCCGTCGTCGAAGGCCTCGCGGGCGTGTTCGGCGTAGCGCACGTCCGGGTTGCCGGTGGCGCCGCGCCCCTTGCGCGCCCCCGGCCTCACCGGCGGATCTCGAACTCGTCCAAGGGCGGCTGGGGAGCGGTGGCGGGGACGCAGTCCACCACCTCCACCCGCGCCAGGGGCGGTCCCTCGTGGAGCCATTCGCGGAAGCGGGCCAGGGCGCGGGAGTCGCCGCAGGCCAGGCATTCCACGCGCCCGTCCGGCAGGTTGCGCACCCAGCCGGTGAGGCCCAGGGCACGCGCCCGCTCGAGGGTGGACTGGCGGAACCACACCCCCTGGACCCGGCCGGAGACGTAACAGTGCAGACAGCTCGTCACCATCGCAGTGTCACCCGTTCGCCGAGGGGCAGCTCCTCGTCCGCCTCGAAGCGCACCCGCGCCCAGGTGCGCCAGGTGTCGTCGACGCGCTCGCGTTCCACCCGCACGACACGGCCGCGGTAGGTCTTGCCACGCGCCTCTACGCGCACCGTCTGACCCACGTCCAGGGGGCGGTGTTCCAGGAGATTGACCTCCACCTCGCGGCTGCGCCCCACCACCATCTCCGCCAGGCGTGCTGGACGTAGGGCGCCGCTCAGGGCCTCGCCCACGCGCGCGTGGCAGGCGATGAGGCGACCGCCCCGGGGGGCCGTCACCCGCGCCTGGTCCAAACGCTGGAGGGTGCCGGCGAGACGCGCCTCGGCCTCGGCCAGGCGGGCGACGGCGCGGGCGCGGGCGATCTCCGCCTGGCGCCGTTCCTGGTCGGCGATGAGGTCGTCGGCGTAGAGTTCCTGGACCCGTTCCCACTCCCGCTCGGCCTCTTCGAAACCCAGGCGTGCCGCCTCCACTGCCTTCTCCGCCGCCGTTTTCTCCGCCGCCCAGGCACGTTCGTCCAGACGATAGACCAGTTCCCCGGCACGCACCGGGGTCCCTTCGCGGCAGCGGCTCTCGGCCACCGTGCCGGTAAGGGGGGTGGACAGGCGCACCCGTTCGCCCCACAGGACGGCGGCGGTGTATTCGCGCGGCGTTTCGGCCGGGGCCGGGGCGGTGAGGACGAAGGCGATCACGATCCAGACGGGCATGGCGTTCCCTCGACGTGCATCAGGGCCATCGGGCCTCCAACAGGCGCCCGATGCGGGCCAGGAGGCGGGCATGGGCGCGGGCGTAGTCGTAGGCGACCCGATGGTGATCCCGTTGCGCGGCGGTGAGTTCCACCATCGCGTCCCCCAGGTCGCTCTCCACTTCCTGTTCGTAACGCAGACGCGCCCGGTCCAGGTACAGCTCGCGGTAGGCGAGGCGCGCCTCGACTTCGTCCCAGGCGGCGCGCAGGGCCTCCAGGGCGAGCCAGTCCTCCAGGGCAGCCTGTTCCTCTTCCCGGCGCACCGCCTCCAGATCGGCCTCGGCGGCCGCCAGCTCGGCGCGGGCGCGGGCCCGTTCGGCGCCCACTGCGCCGCCGGTGAGCAGGGGCCAGGTGAGGGTGAGACCGGCCTGCCAGGGGCCGTTGCCGGGGCTGCTGCGGCTGTAGGCACCACTCACCGCCTCCAGGGCCAGGGCCGGGCGGGCGCCCACCCTGGCGAGGGCCGCGCGCGCCGCGGCCACCCGCGCGCGAGCGGCGAGGAGACGCGGGTTGCCATCCTCCAGGCGCGCCTGGATCGTCTCCCATTCGGGGACGGGCCGCAGCAGGGCCCGCGGGTCCGGCGGCAGCACCGCCTCGGGCAGATCGCCGGGCCGGTTCATGGCCAGGGCGAGGCGCGCGCGGCTGGCCCGTTGGCGGGCCTGGGCTGCGTACACCGCCTGGCGGGTCTCCAGGTAGCGCACCTCGGCGGCACGCAGGTCCAGCTCCGAACGCTGTCCGAGGCGGGCGCGGTCGCGCAGGCGGTCGAAACGCACGTAGGCGATGGACATGGCCTCGTTGCGGTAGGCATAGTCCAGATCGGCGAGGACGACTTCCAAGAAACGATCGAGGATGGCGTAGCGGCGCGCCTGCCGGGCGCCCATCCATTGCCAGCGGGCGGCCTCGTCCAGGGTCCCGGCGCGTGCCTTGGCCCAGCGCGTGGTGCCGAAGTCGGTGAGGGTCTTGGAGAGGGCCAGTTGCAGGGCGTGGTCCTCCCGCCCCAGGTAGGCGAAGGCGTCGGGCGGCTCGATCCAGCGGGCGCGGGCACGCCCTTCCAGGCGCGTGCCCAGGGAAACCCCGGCGGCCTGGGCCTGGGCCCCGGCGAGGGCGCGCCGGGCCTCGGCGAGACGCAGCTCGGGGGTGGGCTCGTCGGCCCGGGCCAGGGCCTGCTCGAGGGTCAGGGGCGGCGCCGCCCAAGTTGCCGGGCACAGACACAACAGGGCCAGGAGGGCGAATCTAGCGGCCGCCATCGCTCCGCTGCGCGCGCTTGAAGCGATTGAAGGAGGTGGTCCGGTAATGGCCTTCGGCCACGTAACGCCCCAGAAGGAGGAATTCCTCCACGCCGGAGGTACGGCCGGTGTAACGCGCCACGCGCTTGCCGTCCAGGTCGAAGAAGGCCAATACCGGCGTGGCGCGCACCCGGTTGGCACTGGAAAATACCTTTTGCGTGGTGGGGTTGCCCTGGAAATCGGTGATTTCCACATCCCCTTCGATGTCCATGGCGAAATTGAGAAAGTGCTCCCGGTAGTAGGCCTGCACGCGCGGATCGGAGAGCACGTACTGACGCATGTAGTGGCAGAAGGGGCATTCCGTCAGTTCGAAGAAGATGAAGATCCCCTGTTTGCCTTCCTCGCGCGCCCGCGCCAGTTCCTCGTGGAACTCGCCGAAGGTGTCGTCAAAGAAATGGATGTCCGGGTCGCGGAACTCGGCCGTCACCGCCAAGGGCAGGAAAAGGACCAACCAGGGAAGGCGTGCCATTAGCGGTTTCCGAAGTGTTCCAACCAGCGCTCCAGCAAGGTGCGGCTCACCATCCCGGTGTGGCGATGCACCACTTCCCCCTCCGGGGAGACGAGGTAGGTGGTGGGCAGACCACGAATCAGGCCGAAGGGACCGCGTGGGCCCGGCTCCATGCGCAGGATGGGATACTCCACCAGGAACCCGTCGAGGAAAGCGCGCACCCGTTCCACCGGCGCGTCCTCGAAATTGATGCCCAACACGATGGCGTCCCCCTTTTCCTTGTGGCTGTCATGGAAAAAGACCAGGTCGGGGATCTCGGCGCGACAGGGCGGGCACCATGTGGCCCACAGGTTCACCACCACCCACTTGCCCCGGTAGTCGGACAGACGATGGGGGGTGCCGTCCAGATCGGGCAGGACGAAATCCACCGGCTCGGCCTGCGCCGCCGGGAGGAGAAAAAGTAGGAAGGCGAGAAGTTGGGGCATGGCGTCTCCAGGCTGTCGGCTGTGCGATACTATAAGGCTATGACCGTGATTTCCGAAGAAGACTTCGTCCAGAGCGTCGCCGACGCCCTGCAGTACATCTCCTACTACCACCCCCCCGATTTCGTTCGCGCCCTGGCCACCGCCTTCGAAGCCGAGGAGTCACCCGCGGCGCGCGACGCCATCGCCCAGATCCTCACCAATTCGCGCCTATGCGCCCTGGGGCACCGCCCCATCTGCCAAGACACCGGCATGGTGGTGGCCCTCGTCGAGGTGGGGGACGGGGTACGCATCACCGGCACGCGCAGCCTTCAGGATCTGGTGGACGAAGGCGTGCGCCGCGCCTACCGCGACCCGGCCAACCCCCTGCGTGCCTCCATCGTCGCCGACCCCGCCGGGGAACGGCGCAACACCGGCGACAACACCCCGGCGGTGGTACACGGCCGCTGGGCGCGCGGCGACACGGTGCGCGTGGCCCTGTTCGCCAAGGGCGGCGGCTCGGAGAACAAGGCCCGCCTGGCCATGCTCAACCCCGCCGACGACGTCGTCGCCTGGGTGGCGGAGACGGTGGCCGGACTGGGGGCCGGCTGGTGTCCACCGGGGGTCCTGGGGCTGGGCATCGGCGGCAGCGCCGAGCAGGCCTTGATCCTGGCCAAGGAGGCCCTTCTGGAACCGGTGGACTTGCACGAACTGAAAGCCCGAGGCCCCCGCGATCACTTGGAGGAGCTGCGTCTGGCCATCCATGAGCGGGTCAACGCCCTGGGGATCGGCGCCCAGGGGCTGGGTGGGCGAGTGACGGTGGTGGACGTGAAGATCCGCGACTGGCCCACCCACGCCGCCTCCAAGCCGGTGGCCCTGGTGCCCAACTGCGCCGCCAACCGGCACATCGAGTTCACCCTCGACGGCTCCGGCCCGGCCCGCTTCGCGCCCCCCGACCTGGATCTGTGGCCGGACATCCAATGGCGACCCGACGCGCAGGCGCGGCGGGTGGATCTGCGCCACATCACGCGCGAGGAGATCGCCGCCTGGCGCCCGGGGGAGCGCCTGCTCCTCTCCGGCCCCCTGCTCACCGCCCGTGACGCCGCCCACAAGCGCTTGGTGGATCTCATCGAACGGGGCGAGCCACTGCCGGTGGAGCTGGCCGAGCGCTTCATCTATTACGTGGGGCCGGTGGACCCGGTGGGCGACGAGGTCATCGGTCCTGCCGGCCCCACTACCGCCACGCGCATGGACCGCTTCACCGAACCCCTCCTCGCCCGGGGCCTGTTGGGGACCATCGGCAAGGCCGAAAGGGGGCAAGAGGCCATCAACGCCATCCGCCGCCACCGGGCGGTGTACCTCATCGCCGTCGGCGGCGCCGCCTACCTGGTGGCCCAGGCGGTGCACCAAGCGCGCGTGGTGGCCTTCCCCGAGTTGGGGATGGAGGCCATCTACGAACTGGAGGTGAAAGACATGCCGGTGACGGTGGCGGTGGACACCCAGGGCCGCTCCCTGCACCGGGAGGGCCCCCAGACCTGGCGCGTGCCCGTAGAGACACTGCGGCGCTGAAGGTCACTTCTTCTCGGCGGCGTGGGCGAGGAACAGTGCCAGCCCCAGCAAGGCCACCCCGCCGGCGAACATGAGCAGATCCAGGGCGCCATGGAATTCCATCCCACTGGCCTGCTCGAAGAAACGCACGATGAGGATCATCAGGATGACCTTGGCCAGACGCGTCTTGAGGTCGTCGAGGCTGGTGATCATGAGTACGTTGCTGGAGATCTTTTCGTTGCCGTTGGCGCTTTCCTTGGCGATGTCGATCTCGCTGATGAACAGTTCGTACAGACCGAGAGCGAAGATGAGCATCACCGAGGCCAGCAGATAGCCGTCCACGATCTCCACCACATGGGTCACCGTCACCGCACGCAGTTCCATCCGTGCCGCTCCGTTCAGCTCGGGCGAATAGTAGTGGAGGGCGTGACCGATCATATAGATGGCGTCCACGGTGGCCATGTAGAACATCAGCAGGGAAACCCCCAGACTGAACACCACCGCGAACAACACCACGAATCGGCTGCGCCAGATGAGAGGCTCAAAGACTTTGTCGAGGAAATTCATGGCCGGTCTGTCGTTGTTCGTTCGAGGGGCACTGTAGAGCACCCCTGGATGTGGCGCAAGCCGCTTGGCCTGCCCGGTAGCGGGGGGTTAAACTTGCGCCCTTTCCCATCCCCGAAAGCACAAGGAACGGAATCGCGCCCATGTCCGAACGCTACGTCTTCACCTCCGAATCGGTCTCCGAAGGCCATCCCGACAAGATGGCCGACCAGATCTCCGACGCCGTCCTGGACGCTCTCCTCGCTCAGGACAAGCACGCCCGCGTGGCTTGCGAAACCATGGTCAAGACGGGCATGGCCCTACTCGGTGGGGAGATCACCACCTCCGCCTGGGTGGATCTGGAAGACGTGGTCCGGCAGACGGTGAAGGAAATCGGCTACGACGATCCGGCCATGGGCTTCGACTGGGAGGCCTGCGCGGTCATCACCGCCATCTCCAAGCAGTCCCCGGATATCGCCATGGGGGTGGACGAGGGCGAGGACAAGGAAATGGGCGCCGGCGACCAGGGCCTCATGTTCGGCTACGCCACCAACGAGACCGACGCCTTCATGCCCGCCCCCATCTACTACGCCCACCGCCTGGTGCAGCGCCAGGCGGAGCTGCGCAAGAAGAAGATTCTTCCCTGGCTGCGCCCCGACGCCAAGAGCCAGGTGACCCTGGTGTACGAGGACGGCCGCCCGGTCGCCGTGGACGCGGTGGTCCTTTCCACCCAACACGACCCGGACATCAGCCAGGCGGACCTGCACGAGGCGGTGCGCGAGGAGATCATCCGCCACGTCCTCCCCGAGGAATGGCTCACCGCCGACACCAAATACTTCATCAACCCCACCGGCCGCTTCGTCATCGGCGGCCCGGTGGGCGACTGCGGCCTCACCGGCCGCAAGATCATCGTCGACACCTACGGCGGCTCCGCCCGCCACGGGGGCGGCGCCTTCTCCGGCAAGGACCCCTCCAAGGTGGACCGCTCCGCCGCCTACGCCGGCCGCTACGTAGCCAAGAACATCGTCGCCGCCGGCCTCGCCGACCGCTGCGAGATCCAGGTCTCCTACGCCATCGGCGTGGCCGAGCCCACCTCCATCCTGGTCAACACCTTCGGCACCGGCAAGGTCTCCGAACGGCGCATCGAGGCACTGGTGCGCGAGCACTTCGACCTGCGCCCCAAGGGCCTCATCGAGATGCTCGACCTGCTCCGCCCCATCTACCGCAAGACCGCCGCCTACGGCCACTTCGGGCGCGACGACGCGGACTTCACCTGGGAACGGACCGACAAGGCGGAGGCATTGCGCGCGGCGGCCGGTCTGTAACAGGCTTCCACGCCCGCAAGGGCCCCCGTCCGGTGAGGAGCGTTGCAGCAGGGAGACCTGTCAGGCTCGCCGGTTCGGGTGTAACGATCCAACGGCGCTCGATCTGCTACCACGGAGATTGAACCATGGACGCACCCGTCAAGAACCTCGACCCTGACCACAAGGTCGCCGACATCTCCCTGGCCGACTGGGGCCGCAAGGAGATCAAGATCGCCGAGAGCGAGATGCCCGGCCTCATGGCCCTGCGCGAGGAATACGGCGAGCAGAAGCCCCTCCAGGGCGCACGCATCGCCGGCTGCCTGCACATGACCATCCAGACCGCCGTGCTCATCGAGACCCTGGTGGCCCTGGGCGCCGAGGTGCGCTGGTCCTCCTGCAACATTTTCTCCACCCAGGACCACGCCGCCGCCGCCATCGCCGCCGCCGGCATCCCCGTGTTCGCCTGGAAAGGAGAGACCGAAGAAGAATTCTGGTGGTGCATCGACCAGACCATCTTCGGCCCCAACGGTTGGCGCCCCAACATGATCCTCGACGACGGCGGCGACCTCACCGCCGTCATGCACGAGAAGTACCCCGAGCTGCTGGACGACGTGCGCGGCCTCTCCGAGGAGACCACCACCGGCGTCCACCGCTTGTACGAAATGGAGCGCGAGGGGCGCCTGAAGGTCCCCGCCATCAACGTCAACGACTCGGTGACCAAGTCCAAGTTCGACAACCTCTACGGCTGCCGCGAATCCCTCATCGACGGCATCAAGCGCGCCACCGACGTCATGATCGCCGGTAAGATCTGCGTCGTCTGCGGCTACGGCGACGTAGGCAAGGGCTGCGCCCAGGCCCTGCGCGGCATGGGCGCCACCGTGTGGGTCACCGAGGTGGACCCCATCTGCGCCCTGCAGGCGGCCATGGAGGGCTACCGGGTGGTGACCATGGAGGAGGCCGCCCCGGTAGGCGACATCTTCGTCACCGCCACCGGCAACATCCACGTCATCACCCACGAGCACATGCAGGCGATGAAGAACGAGGCCATCGTCTGCAACATCGGCCACTTCGACAACGAGATCGACGTCGCCAGCCTGCGCCAGTACCCCTGGGAGAACATCAAGCCCCAGGTGGACCACGTCATCTTCCCCGACGGCAAGCGCATCATCCTCCTGGCCGAGGGGCGCCTGGTGAACCTGGGCTGCGCCACCGGCCACCCCAGCTTCGTCATGTCCGCCTCCTTCACCAACCAGGTGATCGCCCAGATCGAGCTGTGGAACCACCACGACCGCTACGAGAACAAGGTCTACGTGCTGCCCAAGCACCTGGACGAGAAGGTGGCGCGCCTGCACCTGGGCAAGCTGGACGCCCACCTCACCCGCCTCACCCCCGAGCAGGCGGAGTACCTGGGCATCCCCGTGGACGGGCCCTACAAGCCCGACCACTATCGCTACTGATGGATCGACCGGAGGCGCCCGCCGGGCAACCGGCGGGCGAACGCCCATGGACAGCCAGAAGCAGTTCACCCCCACCTACAGCTTCGAATTCTTCCCCCCCAAGACCGACCAGGGGCGGGACAAGCTGCGCGCCACCCTGGACGAGCTGAGGCGCCTCGGGCCGGACTACATCTCCGTCACCTTCGGCGCCGGCGGCACCACCCGCAGCGGCACCCTGGAGACCGCTCTCATGGTGCGCGACGCCGGCATCCCCCCGGCCCCGCATCTGTCCTGCATCGGCGCCACCCGTACGGAAATCGCCGACATCCTGGACACCTACCGCGCCGAGGGCATCCGCCGCATCGTCGCCCTGCGCGGCGACATCCCCTCCGGCATGGGGGCGCAGACGGGCGGCGACTTTCACCACGCCAACGAGCTGGTGGCCTTCATCCGCGAACACTCGGGCGACCACTTCACCATTGAGGTGGCCGCTTACCCCGAGTTCCACCCCCAGGCCCCCTCGGCGCACGCCGACCTGGGCTACTTCAAGCAAAAGGTGGAGAGCGGCGCGGACGGGGCCATCACCCAGTATTTCTACAGCGCCGAGGCCTACTTCCGTTTCGTGGACGACGTGGAACGGCTGGGGGTGGCGGTGCCCATCGTCCCCGGCATCATGCCCATCACCAACTACGCGCAACTGGTGCGCTTCTCCGATGCCTGCGGCGCGGAGATCCCCCGCTGGATCCGCTGGCGCCTGGCCGATCTCCAGGACGACCCGGAGGCCCTGCGCGCCTTCGGCCTGGACGTGGTCCTAAACCTGTGCCAAAGACTACTGGAGGGGGGCGCCCCGGGCCTGCACTTCTACACCATGAACCAGACCGAACCCACCCGCAGCCTGTGGCGGGCGTTGGGTCTTCCCCGACGGGAGGCGTGACCCATGGAAAGCATCCTGCTCAAGGTGTTCCTGTTCCTGTTCCTGCTCGGCTTCGTCATCTTCATGGCCATCGCCGACCACCGCATCACGCGCGAGCGGCTGGCCGAGGAGCGGGCGCGGCTGGAACGGGAAAAACAGGGCTGACTCAGTCTTCTTCGGACGGGGGTAGATGGGCCTTCTCCCCCGGCACCCGGTAGGATTCGCTCGCCCACTCCCCCAGGTCGATGAGGCGGCAGCGTTCGGAACAGAACGGGCGCCAGCGGGATTCCGGCGTCCAGGGAACGGGCTTGCCGCAGGTGGGGCACTTGACGACCTTGGGCTTCTTCTCGCTCACAACGCGCACCGACTGACCTTGAACACCACGTCATCCTCCGCCTGCGCCCCCTTGCCGCTATCCACGTCGAAGCGGCGGAAACGCACGCTGTAGCGTTGACGGGCCCCGCTGGGCTCCACGTAGTACGGCAGGGCCGCGGGCACCCAGATGCGTACCAACTGGTAATTGTGCTCGCCGCTCAGGGCCTCCTGGTAGAAGCCCCCCTCGGCGGTCACCGGTCGCGCCACGGCGCTGTCGCGCAGCAGGCCCAACACCTGCGCTACCGCCCGGCGCAAGGGGTCGAAGGTGGCGAACCAAGCCTCCAGGTCGGCCCGGCGCCGCTCTGCTGGTCGTTGGCTCCAGTGGAAATAGGCGGGCACGTCGAAACTGCAGGCGGCGCCGGCCACCCCCAGGCGCTGGCGTACCATCAACAACAACTCCTTCTCGCGCAGGTCCTGGCCGCAGACGTCTTTCTCACGCAACGCCTTGGCCTGCGTCTGGAGACGGCCGAGGGTTGCCTCCAGGCTGCGGTCATCCACCCCGGGGCGGCCGATGTAGCGACGCAGGGCCAGGTGCATGCGGTCCAGCTCCTGGAGCAACTCCTTGCGCACGTCCAGGCGCGAACACACATCCATGAGATCGAGGAGGACGTTCACCGCCGCACGGCTGTCCCAGGGATCATGACCGTCACAGAAATGGGTCCCTGCTTGGAACAGGGCCTCCAGGCGCAGCAGCAGGCGCATGCGCTCGTTGAGGGGCAACTCGTACACCACCCAGTCGTCTTCGTGGGTGAGATCCAGGGGCGCGGACGCTTTCCTCGCCGTACTTTCCGGGACGTCCTCTCTCTCCCGCGCTTCCGTCTCCGGTGCAGGCGGCGCCTCACGCCCGATAGGGATAACCTCCCCTTCCCAGCCCGCCAATTTGAGGTAGCGTTGATGGAGGGCCTGCACCTGCCGTTTCAATTCTTCCAGATCGCCTTCGTTGAGGATCAGATCGTCGGCGGCGGCCAAGCGCGTCTCGCGATCCACCTGTGCCGCCATGATGGCACGTACCTGCGCCTCGTCCACCCCGTCGCGCGCCGTCACACGACGTATCTGGAGGGCGGGATCGGCGTCGACCACGAGGATACGATCCACCAAGTCCTGTTGGCGGCTCTCCAGGAGCAAAGGGATGACGAGAATGACGTAGGGGGCTTCGGCCACTTCCATCAAGGCCGCCTCCATACGCTCGCGGATGCGGGGATGGAGGATCGCCTCCAGGCGCCGGCGGGCACTCTCGTCGGCGAAGACGATGCGCCGCAGGGCAGTCCGGTCCAGGCAACCCTGCGCATCCAACACCTCCGTGCCGAAAGCCTCGCTGATCTCGCGCAGGGCGGGTTGACCGGGCAAAGTCAGCTCTCGGGCGAGGCGGTCGGCATCGATGATCGGCACGCCCAGATCGCGGAAGAAACCGGCGACGGTGCTCTTGCCACTGCCCACTCCGCCGGTGAGTCCCACCACCAGACGCGGACGATCGAGGGAAGCGGATTCGTCATCCTCCGGGCGTGCCTGGTTCACCCGCCGGCGAAGGCGCGCCAGTAGACTCGAGTAAGGGCTTCTCCCCATAACATGGCCACCCAACCGGCCCCGGCCAGGAAAGGACCGAATGGCATCGGAAGTTGTCGGTCGCGGCCCCGCAGGAGGATCAACAGCCCCCCCACCACGGCGCCGAGCAAGGACGACAGCAGGACGATGAGGGGCAGGGATTGCCAACCCAGCCAGGCCCCCAGGGCGGCGAGCAGCTTGAAATCGCCGTAGCCCATCCCCTCCTTACCGGTGGCGAGTTTAAACAACTGGTACACCGACCACAACAGCAGGTAGCCGCCGGCGGCGCCGAGGATGGCCGAGGCCGGGTCGGTGAATCCGCCGACCACGCTCCACAGCAATCCTGTCCACAGCAACGTCAGGGTGAGGATGTCAGGGAGGAGCTGGTGCTCCAGGTCGATGACCGTGAGGGGCACGAGGAACCACAGAAACACCCAAGCGGCAACGCTCTCCCAACCGACCCCGAAATGCCACCCCACCAAGGCGGTGAGGACCCCGGTGACGGCCTCGACGAGGGGATAGCGCCAGGAGACGGCCATGCCGCAGGCGCGGCAACGGCCGCGCAGGAGCAGGTAGGAAAGCAGAGGAATGTTTTCCCACGGGCGCAGGCGATGGCCGCAACCGGGGCAGTGGGAAGGCGGCGAGACGATCCCGGGCGGCGGCGCTTCCCGCACCACATCGGCCTCCAGATACTCCCGGCACTGGACGCGCCAATGGTACGCCAACCAGGGCGGCAGGCGCACGATCACCACGTTGAGGAAACTGCCCACCAGCAGCCCCAAGAGGGCACAGACGGCGAGCCACAGGACGGGCTGGTCCCGCAGGACGTCGATCAGCCCCACCGCCTCACACCACTTGCCCCATCTTGAAGATGGGCAGATACATGGCGACCACCAGGCCGCCGATGAGGAGGCCCAACACCGCCATGATCAATGGTTCGATGAGGGTGGAGAGGCCGGCCACGGCGTCGTCCACCTCCCCCTCGAAGAATTCCGCCACCTTGCCCAGCATGGCGTCCAGCTTACCCGCTTCCTCGCCGATGGCCACCATCTGAGTGACCATGTTGGGAAACACCCCGGATTGATGCATGGACATGTTGAGGGTACGACCGGTGGCCACTTCCTCGCGGATCTTGCGGATCGCCTCGGCATAGACACTGTTGCCGGCGGCGTCGGCCACCGCCTCCAGGGCCTCCACCAGGGGCACGCCAGCGGCGAGCATGGTGGAAAGAGTGCGGGCGAAACGGGCGATGGTGGCCTTGCGCACGATCTCCCCCAACACCGGCAGCTTGAGGAGAGTGCGATCCAACCAGGCGTTGAAGGCCCTGGATTTGCGTTTGGCGTTCACCACTGCCCAACCGCCCAGCCCCAAGGCCCCGAAGATATAGAGCCAGTAGGCCTGAAACACCGCGGAGAGATCGAGGACGAAGCGCGTCGGCGCGGGCAAATCGCCGCCGAACCCCTCGAACAGCGACTCGAATTGGGGAATGACGTAGAGCAAGAGGACGGTGGTGATGACGAAGGCGACGACGAGGATGGCGGCGGGATAGAACAGTGCTTTCTTGATCTTGCCCTTGAGGGCCTCCGTCTTCTCCTTGTAGGTGGCCAGCTTGTCCAGCAGGGTCTCCAGGATGCCCGCCTGCTCGCCGGCCTGGACGATACTGCAGTAGAGATCGTCGAACAGGCGCGGATGGCGGCGCAGAGCCTGGGACAGGGAGCGTCCGGATTCCACGTCCGCCTTGATGGTCTGCAACAGATCCGCCAGGGCCGGATTCTCGCTGCCGCGGGCCATGATGTCGAAGGCGGACACCAGAGGCACACCGGCCCCTACCATGGTGGCCAGTTGGCGGGTGAAGAGGGCCACGTCCCTGGCCATGACCTTGCCTTTCCTGTTGCCACCGAACAACGGTTCGGCCTTCTTGCGGATACGCGTAGGAACGATTCCCTGGCGGCGCAGCTCCGCCTTCGCCAAGGCCAGACTGGCAGCACGCAGCTCACCCGTCACCCGCTTGCCTTTGCGGTCCGACCCTTCCCACTGAAACACCCAGGTCTTGCTCGCCATCACGACCTCATCACTCGATCCACTTCCGCGAGGGCGGTGATCCCCGCCAACGCCTTGTTGAGACCCGCATGACGCAGGTCGATGATCCCTAGTTCGGCAGCCCGCGCCACCACTTGATGGCTCCCACCTCCCTCCAGCACCAGACCCTGCATGGCCTCGTCGAAAGGCATGACCTGGAAGATACCGGTACGTCCCCGGTAACCACCGTGGCAACGGTCACAGCCTTCGGCTTCGTAGAGGACCGATACGGAGCTTGCTTCTTCGGCGGAAAACCCCGCCGCCCGCAGGGTCGCCTCGGGCAGGCGCCGTTCGGAGACGTCCAGGCGCGCCATGACCTTGAGGCGGGCGGCGATGCGCGGCGCCAGGGCGCGCGGCGGTTCCACCACCTCTCGCAACACCCATCCACCCGCATACGCACGCGGTAGCGGCCCCCATAGAGTTCGAAAGGGAGATCGGAGGCACCGGCGTTGACCGCATCCAGCATGAGCTTGTGGACGAAGCGCACCACCGGCGCATCGTTCACTTCGGTGGGCAAGGACGGGACCTCGGTATCCCGGTCCGCCTCCACCTCGATCTCCTCCAGCCCAGTGTCGGCCAGGCCGGCGAAGGGATCCGCCTCCGCCTCTTTCAAGCGTTCCAGGGCAGCGTCCAGAGCGACTGGATCGAGGGTGAGACCGGTATGGAAGGCCAGGCGATCGACAGCGTCCGTGGCGGGATCGTCCACCGCCACGAACAGACACTGCCCGCGGCGGTAGAGGGGCAACACCCTCAGGGTACGGGCCTGTTCGAGAGGGACCACCTGTGTCGCCTCCGGATCCACCTCCAGGGCCTCCAAATCCACCAGGGGCAGGCCGAACTCCACCGAAGCCAGGGCCAACAGGCGCGCCTCGGGGACGAGTTTGTGCATCCGCAGTTCAGCCAACAGGGAACGAGCGGCGGCCTGCTGCACCCGTCGCAGCCTCTCCGCACCCAACGACCCTTCGTCCACCAGGCGCCGGGCGAACCCGCCGTACAGGGCGGTCGTGGGAATTGTGAAACCAGAGTCCATATCTGATCCGGAGGGGACACTCGCCGGTTCGTCGCCCATTTAACGACCGTACCCGGCGGGAACTTTCATCATCCCCCAGATCATGGCCTCTGGCTAAAAAGAAAAAAGCCCCTCCGAGAGGGGCCAAAATGTGGGGAGGGAAGGACGGGGTGAACGACAGCGCCCGGATTCCCGGGGTGCTCCTTCCTAAGACACCCCACCGGTTGGTTGCCGGGGGCAATCGCTGCCGCATTCGATTAAAAGCATTTCTCGTGCCATAAGGAAAAAGCCGGGCAACCCCGGCCTTTTCCCCTGGAGTCGATCAGCACAAGGGTGGCGTCGAAGTGGTACAAGTTCCACTCTTGGCCCAGTTGATGACAGCGCCGTTGACGGTGGGGGTGAGGATATAGGTGACCCCATTGTCATCGGTGGCGGTGATCACGCCGTCGGTCACGGTGAGGGAGTCCAGCTGCCCGGCAGCGCCTGTGGCGATGTTGGCGGGCACGCCGTTGGCGCCGCCGTCGCAGTTGGCCAACGCGCCGGTTTCCATGTAACAAACGACAACCGGCGTCTTGTAACCGTCAGCGATGGTCACCACTTCGGAGAACCTGGCCTTCTGGGTGTAGTTGTCGTAAGCGGGAATGGCCACGGCGGCGAGAATGCCGATGATGGCCACCACGATCATCAATTCGATGAGGGTGAAGCCGCGCTGGTTGCCTCGTTTCATGGTCTTGCTCCTGAATCTCGGTGAGTTGGATCGCGCCCTTCGGTGCAGGGCGCATGCCTGTATCGCCACCAGCGAGGCGATTCGAGACGTTGGAGGGTGGATATCGTGACAGACGTCACAGTTTTCTTTACCACGTACAAAGTGGTGGATCTTGCCGGAAGACCCATTCCCCATCTAGACGGACCCGCCCCTGCCGACGCACCCAAAGCCCGTGACTCATTTTGTCAGAATGTGACAATTCTTGTCGGACATTGGTCACTCCAGCCCCAGTTTCTTCAGACGGTAACGGAGCTGGCGGAAAGTGAGCCCAAGGAGTTTCGCGGCAGCCGTCTTGTTGTAGCGGGTACGCTCCAAGGCCTGGAGGATGACCTCCTTCTCCATGTTGTCCAGGTAGGGTTCCAGGGGCACGGGCCCAGGGGGGACGGGCGCGGCGGTGACCGGAGCGGCGCCGGGCGAGGCCATCTCGTGGCGGGGCAGTTGCAGATCGCGGGCGTGGATGGTTTCCCCATCGCACAGGGTCATGGCCCGCTCGAGAATGTTTTCCAACTCGCGCACGTTGCCGGGAAAGGGATAGGCCTTGAGTGCCTCGAGGGCGTCGGCGGCCAACGTCACCGAGGCACAATCCTGAACCTCGGCCAGACGCGCGAGGATGTGCTCGGCCAACAGGGGGATGTCTTCGGGATGTTCGCGCAGGCTGGGCACGCGCAACTCGATGACGTTGATGCGATAGAAGAGGTCCTGGCGGAAACGCCCTTCCGCAACTAGGGCGGCGAGGTCTTTGTGGGTGGCGCTGAGGATACGCACGTCGATGGGAATCTCCCGCTGACCACCCACCGGACGCACGGCCTTTTCCTGGATGGCTCGCAACAGTTTCACCTGCATGTGCATGGGCAGATCGGCCACTTCGTCGAGGAACAGGGTGCCCCCGTGGGCGGCTTGGAAGAGACCTTCCTTGTCGCTCACCGCACCGGTGAAGCTGCCCTTCTTGTAGCCGAAGAACTCGCTCTCCATGAGGTGTTCGGGGATGGCACCGCAGTTCACCGGCACGAAGGGGCCACCCGCCCGCGACCCTTGCTGATGGATCATGCGTGCCACCAGTTCCTTGCCGCTGCCCGACTCACCGGCGATGTACACCGGTGCCTGGGAGCGGGCCAGCTTGGCGATGGTCTGGCGCAGTCGACGGATGGCCGGGGAATCGCCCAACAGATCGAGACGGGGGCCGGCGTCCACTTCTTCGGCGTCGCCTTGGTCTTTGCGCGCCAGGCGCAGGGCGTCGTTCACCAGGCGTCGCAACATCTCCAAGTCAACGGGTTTGGAAACGAAATCGAAGGCCCCGGCCTTGAGCGCCTCTACCGCCGACTGGACGTTGCCGTGGGCAGTGATCACCGCCACCGGCAGGCATTCGAGGGTATCTTGGATGTAACGTACCAAGTCGATGCCGTTGCCGTCGGGCAAGCGCATGTCGGTGAGGCACAGATCGTAGCGGTGGCGGGTGAGGAGGGCCTTGGCGTCCTTGAGGGTGGTGGCTTCGTGGCTCACCACCCCCATCCGCTCCAGGGTGATGTGGAGCAATTCGCAGATGTCCGGCTCGTCGTCCACCACCAGGGCCAGCGGTCGTGCCATTGCGTTCAGACTCCTTTGCGCTGCGGATCGCGAAAAGTAATGCGAAAACAACTTCCCCCGGCGGGCACCGGGACGTATTCCAGATAGGCCTGGCTGGCCTCGCACAGTTCCCGGGCCACGTACAGCCCCAACCCTGTACCCCGCGTCTCGGTGGTGTAGAAAGGCTCGAAGAGGTGGGGCACGTCCCGGGGGTCGACGCCGGGGCCGCGGTCCACCACTTCCAGGAAGGGGCCTTTGGATTCACGCGTGCGACCGCCGCGGATCTCTATGATCACCTTCCCCGAAGGGGTAGCGCCGTGGCGTACGGCATTTTCGCACAGATTGGTCATCACTTGGCGCAAGTGACCTGGATCCATCCACACTTGGGTATCCGACGGATCGATGCCAATGCGCACTTCCGCCTGCGGGTGGGTACGGCGGAATTCTTCCACGAACTGCAGCACCCAGGTCTCCAAGGCGAGGGCACGCGGTTCGGCACGACCGCGCCGGGAGAGCTCGAGGACGTTTTCCACGATCGCATTCATACGCTGCGCTTGCTGGCGGATGATGGCCAGCAGGCGGCGGTCCGCATCGCCCAGATCCGGGGATTCTTCCAAAAGCTGGGCGGCATGACTGATGGCGCCGAGGGGATTGCGCACCTCGTGAGCGATGCTGGTGGCCAAGCGTCCCATGGAGGCGAGTTTGAGGGCCTGGGCATGGCGGCGCACGGCAGAAACATCCTCCAGAAAGATCAACACCCCCAGGCGCCCGTCGTTGCCCAGAAGGGCGAAGCGCGGTCGCAAGGTGCGTTCGCCGCCGGGGCGGATGATGGCCCGTGGTAATGCGTGCTCGGGATCGGCGCGCCAGGCATCCAGTTGTGTGGCGAGGACGGGGTCGAGCTCCGCCAAGGGGAGGCCTTGCCCACGCCGCACCGGGTTGCCGTAGAGGTACCAGGCGGCCTCGTTCATGAGACGGATGCGCCCCTGGGGATCGACCACCAGGATGCCCGCGTCGATGCGCTGGATGACGTAATCGTTCAACTGCGCCAGATCGACCAGGTCCTGGGCCCGCTGTTCGGCCAACGCCTCGCTGGTACGCAGGCGCCGCCCCAAAGCACCCCCCAGGAAAGCGACGGCGAACAGGCTGGTGCCGGCGAGCGCCGCTTGGTAATAGACCGCCGGAGGATGGGGACCGAGCCATTGGGTGATCACCAACAGCAGGAGAGCGGCGGAGGCCGCCGCCCCCAAGGCCGCACGCCCCGGCAATAGGAAGGCCAGCGCCGCCACCTCTGCCACCAGGAGGATCTCCAGACCGCTCCCCACCCCCCCCGCGTAGGTGAGTAGCAACCCCAAGGCGGTGAGGTCCACGACCCATCGCAGGATCACCTGGAGGCGGAAGTCCGGCCAACGCAGATGGATGAGGAACAGCGACAGCGCCGCCCCCAAGGCGTAGACCCCAGTGGTGACGAGGTAGGACAGATGGACTTGGAGGGCATCGATCCGTGGGAGGTACGGCAGACCCAAAGCAAGAGCGGCGGCAAGGAGGAGACGGTAGAAATCGAAGGCGGTGAGCAGGCGCCAATCGTCGTGTCTTCCTGCGGGTGATCGACGTGCCGCCGCAATGACGGGGGGACGCACCTCTCCTACCGGGGCAGCGCTTCCCTCCGTTTCGTGTTTCATGTTTTCCATGCGCGTGGCCATTCCTACCTCATCAGCAAGGGCAGTGCCGTCCGTCCTTTCCTTCCCAACGCCACGGTGTCCACTAAGTCCTTGACCTTTCCGACTCTCTGCGGTTACCCACAAAACCTGTGGACAACTCTGTGAACAATTTGGGGGGAAACATGGCAAATGCCTGTCCCACGGGCAGTACTTTTAAGTTGATCACAATTTAGCCTACACGCAACTTGTTGTTTTTAATATATTTTATTCACAAAACCCCGGACAATGACAGAATAGGACCGACAAGGGCAGGTGTCCTTGACAATCCGCCGACCCTGTGCGCAAACGGGGTCCATACGACGGTTCGTTGACGGATTCACGGCAATCCCAGACTGGAAGCCGCTGCCCGCGCCACCACCGCATGCCCGGCGCGGGTGGGGTGGATCCCATCCCAGAAGAGGTGTCCATCGGGTTCCTCGCATACCGAGGCAGTCACCACCCCAGGGGTGACGCAGGTGCCGGTGACGTCGGTGAAACCGTAGCGGACGGGGTCCTGAGTCACGGCCCGCAGGGCACCGAACAGGTCCAAGCGATGGAGAGTCAGAGGGAGGTCCGAAGCAAGGTCGTCCACAATCTGGGCGAGGGCTGCGTTGTAGACACCGACGAGGACCCCGGCGGCCCATTGAACCATGGGACCCTGGGCACGTATCGCCGGCACCCGGGCGATGTCCGGGGCGTTGGCCAACAGCACATGGCGCGCGCCCGCCTCCGCCAGGACGGCCAGGGCGTCCGCCACCGCCGTCACCGCGTCTTGGATGATGGCGAGGCTGTCGCCGCCGCTGGCGTCGGCGGCGAGGGCGGCGAGGGCATCGCGCACGTCGTTGCCCCCCACCATGATCACGTAGAGGGCATCGGCAGGGGCGACGCCGCCGCTGTGATCCAGGAACAGGGCCAATTGCTCGCCCAGGTCAAGCCCCGGGGTATCGCGCGCCCGCGCCGCGCCCACCGCGTAGTTGCCGAACACCCCCGGCGCGCGCAGGGCGGGGCCGGCGCTGAGATCGCCGAGGGCTTGGGCCAATTGTTCGATCCAGGTGGGCCCGTTGCTGAAACGGAGACCGCCGGCGACGTAGGGGGCATCGGGGACGGGGGCATAC
>WFVN01000007.1 GCA_015491615.1 Gammaproteobacteria bacterium | reverse complement strand
GGCTGCCGGTGAACTCCCGGCGGCCAAGACGTCGCCGCCGACCGTCAAGCCCAAACCCGCGGTCCGCCCCAAGGGCGACGCCGGCTCCATCCGCGTCTCCATCGACAAAGTGGACGCCCTCATCAACATGGTGGGCGAGCTGGTCATCACCCAGTCCATGCTGGGCCAGATTGGCGACGACTTCGACGCCTTCGACCTGGCCGCCTTCGAGAAGCTCAAGGACGGCCTCGCCCAACTGGAGCGCAACACCCGCGAGCTGCAGGAGAGCGTCATGCGCATCCGCATGCTGCCCATCTCCTTCGCCTTCTCGCGTTTCCCGCGCATGGTGCGCGACCTGTCCCAAAAGCTGGACAAGAAGATCGAGCTGCGCCTCTCCGGCGAGGGTACCGAACTGGACAAGACGGTGATGGAAAAGATCGGCGACCCCCTGGTGCACCTGGTGCGCAACAGCATCGATCACGGCATCGAGCCGCCCGAGGAGCGCCTCGCCGCCGGCAAGCCGGAGACCGGCGTGGTGCACCTCAACGCCTATCACCAGGGCGGCAACATCGTCATCGAGATCGAGGACGACGGGCGCGGCCTCGACCGCGACAAACTCCTCGCCAAGGCCGTCGAGCGCGGCCTGGTGCAACCCGACGAGGCGGCGCAACTGCCCGACGAGCGCGTCTTCGACCTCATCTTCGAGCCGGGTTTCTCCACCGCCGAACAGGTGAGCGACGTCTCCGGCCGGGGCGTGGGCATGGACGTGGTCAAGCGCAACATCCGCGAACTGGGCGGCACCATCGACATCGCCAGCCGCCCCGGCGAGGGCACCACCCTCACCATCCGTCTGCCGCTGACCCTCGCCATCCTCGACGGCCAGTTGGTGCAGGTGGGGGGCGAGACCTACATCCTGCCCCTCGTCTCCATCGTCGAATCCCTGCAGGTGGACCCGAACCACCTCAATCAAGTGGCCGGCCAGGCGGAGGTCTATCAGGTGCGCGACGAATTCGTGCCGGTAGTGCGCCTGCACCGGCTGTTCGGCCTCACCCCGCGCAGCGAGTGCCTGGAAGACGGCCTGCTGGTGATCGTCGAGGGCGACGGCCAGCGCGCCGGCCTGTTCGTGGATGACCTCCTCGGCCAGCAGCAGGTGGTCATCAAGAGCCTGGAGTCCAACTACAAACCGGTGCAAGGCATCTCCGGGGCCACCATCCTTGGTGACGGCACGGTGGCCCTCATCCTCGACGTCGCCGGCCTCATCCGGCTGGCCAAGGCCCCGGGCCTGCACACCCCCAGGGAGGCCGCGGCATGAGTATGAACACCGCCTTGGAGACGGGAGAGAATCCCCAACCCGGCGAAGGAGAGGCCCAGTACCTCACCTTCCTCATGGACGGCGAGGAATACGGCGTGGACATCCTGCGCGTGCAGGAGATCCGCGGCTGGGACTCGGTCACCGCCATCCCCAACAGCCCCGCCTATCTCAAAGGCGTCATCAACCTGCGCGGCAGCGTCGTGCCCATCGTCGATCTGCGCCTGCGTTTCGGCCTGCCGCCCCTGGAATACGGCCCCACCACCGTCGTCATCGTCCTGCGCGTCGAGCACGAGGCCGGCGAACGGGTGATGGGCATCGTCGTGGACGCCGTCTCCGACGTCCACAACCTCCCCGCCGAGGGCATGAAGCCACCGCCGGACTTCGGCGGCGCCGTGGATCTGGACTTCATCGCCGGCCTCGCCCTGGTGGACGAACGCATGATCGTCGTTCTCGACATTGACCGCCTGCTCAACTCCGGCGAACTGGCGCCGGAAGGAGGCGAGGCATGAACGCGCGACGATCGATCTGCCGTCGACCGCCCCTGCGTCTGGTGGTGGACAACGGCTCGCGCCCACGCCGCCGGAGGCGCCTGGACGAGGCCCGCCACATCCTGCGCGGCCTGTGGGCCGGCATGGCCTGGAAAGGTTGAGGAACGAGGAGGAAACCCATGGACGACGCCTACAGCCGCCTGGAGAGAGAGATGGAAAACCTGGCCTTGATCGAATCGAGTTTCGCCGGCCTGGCGCCGTCCGGGGAGACTCTGGTGGCCCGCTTCTACGAACGACTGATGACGGAGCACCCGCACCTGGCGCCCCTGTTCGAGGGCGTGGACATGGTCGTCCAGCAGGGCAAGCTGCTGGGCAGCCTGCGCCTGTTGGTGGAGCACCTGCGCCGGCCCGGCGAACTGGCCGCGATCCTCGCCGACCTGGGGCGCCGCCACGCCGGTTACGGCGTGCGCCCCGAGCATTACCCGCCGGTGGCCGAGACCCTGCTCGCGGTGATGGCCGAGCTGGCCGGCCCCGACTGGACCCCCGAAGTGGCCCGCGCCTGGGAAGAGACCCTCGGCGAGGTGGCCCGCATCATGATCGAGGCGGCCGAATCCGCCCCTCCGCAAGCCCCGGAAACCCATCCAGGAAACGAAACCGAAACACGAGAGGAGCACGCCATGAACACCCCCGTCGACGACCTCACCGTGGTGCAGGACATCCTCCGCCACGTCCCCATGAACGTCATGATCGCCGACGCCGACGAAAACATCGTCTTCGTCAACGAGGCGGCCCTCGAGGCCCTGCGCGCCCTGGAAGACGAGCTGGCCAAATACCTGCCCGGCTTCCGTGCCGACCAGGTGGTGGGGGGCAGCATCCACCGCTACCACCGCGACCCGGAGGCCATCAAGCGCCTCCTCGCCGCCCTGCGCCCGGGCGAGGTGCGCAAGGGCGAGATCACCCCCGGGCCCTTCATCTTCGAACACGAGACGCGCGTCCTCACCAACGCCAAGGGCGAGCGCGTGGGCTACGTCGTCCAGTGGGTGGACGTCACCGAGCAGCGGCGCGAAAAGGAGCGGGCCCAACGCCTGCAGACGGCGGTGGACAATGCCCAGACGGCGATGATGACCATCAACCGCGACCTGGTCATCGAGTACGCCAACGAGGCCACCCGCGAGCTGATGCGCAAGAACACCGACGCCCTGCGCGCCCTCTACCCCGGCTTCGACCCGGAGAACTTGGTGGGCACCTGCATCGACATCTTCCACAAGAACCCCGCTCACCAGCGCCAGCTCCTGTCAAATCCGGCCAACCTGCCCTTCGAGACGGACATCCAGGTGGGGCCCCTCACCTTCCACATCCGCGTCACCGCCATCCACAACCTCAAGGGC
>WFVN01000006.1 GCA_015491615.1 Gammaproteobacteria bacterium | reverse complement strand
CCCCGAGCCCATCCCCCGACCGCGCCTGGTCGGCGGGGTCCACGGCCAGGCGCGGTCGGGGGATGGGCTCGGGGAGGGATTCGCCGGGGGGCTGGCCGAGGGCCAGGTAGCGCCCCACCATGGTGGCGGGGGCCGTGCGCAGGCGCCGGCGGTCGTTGATCAGGCCGAGGCGGAACTCGCCCCAGTAGCCGGTGCGACGGGGGATGCGGGCGTGGAAGGGGACGAGGGCGGACTTCCAGGTGAGGGGCAGGCAGATGGCCCAGTCGTAGCCCTCCGGGCGCAGGGCGCGACCCAGGGCCCGGCGCACCCCCAGGCCGAGCTGGCCGTGGCCGAGGGGCATCTCGATGGGGCGGCGCACCTCGGGCATGCGCGCGAGGAGGGGGAAGGTCCAGGCGGGGGCGAGGACGTCGATGGCGGCCCCGGGGTGACGCGCGGCCAGGTGGCGGAACAGGGCCTGGGCCATGACCATGTCACCCACCCAGGCCGGCCCCACCACCAGGATCTTCATCGGCCGCGGGTCCGTGCCGCCGCTCTCAAACGTAGTCCAGCCACTCCGGGTGCGTGTCGTCGCGTCCGTGCACGAGGTCGAAGTAGCGCCGCTGCAGACGCTCGGTGACGGGGCCGCGGGTGCCATCGCCGATGGTGCGCCCGTCCACCTCGCGGATGGGGGTCACCTCGGCGGCGGTGCCGCTGAAGAAGGCCTCGTCGGCGATGTACACCTCGTCGCGGGTGATGCGCTTCTCGCGGATCTCGATGCCTTCCTCGGCGGCGAGGGTGAACAGGGTGGCGCGGGTGATGCCGTCCAGGGCGGAGGTGAGATCGGGGGTGTACACCACCCCGTCGCGGACGATGAAGACGTTCTCGCCGGAGCCCTCGGCCACGTAGCCCTCGGTGTCCAGGAGCAGGGCCTCGTCGTAGCCGCAGGCGAGGGCCTCCTGGAGGGCGAGCATGGAGTTGATGTAGTGGCCGTTGGCCTTCGCCTTGCACATGGCCACGTTGACGTGGTGGCGAGCGAAAGACGAGGTACGCACGCGGATGCCCTTCTCCAGGCCGTCGTCGCCCAGGTAGCTGCCCCATTCCCAGGCCGCCACCATGAGGTGCACGCACAGGTTGTCGGCGCGCAGACCCATGCCCTCGGAGCCGTAGAAGGCCATGGGGCGGATGTAGGCGGATCTGAAGCCGTTCTCGCGCACCGCCGCGCGGGTGGCCTCGTTGACGGTGTCCTTGTCGTAGGGGAGCTTCATGCCGAGGATGTGGGCCGAGCGGAACAGGCGGTCGGTGTGAGCCTGGAGGCGGAAGATGGCGGTGCCGCGCGGGGTCTCGTAGGCGCGCACGCCCTCGAACACCCCCATGCCGTAGTGGAGGGTGTGGGTCAGGACGTGGACCTTGGCCTCGCGCCAGGGGACCAGTTCGCCATCCAGCCAGATGACGCCGTCTCGATCGGCCATGGACGACATGGGGTGCTGCTCCTCGTGTTGTCGGTTCGCTCGTCTCAAGGACCGGCCATTCTACCGCGTGGCGGGGTTCACCCCAACCAACGGTCCCACAGCGCCGCCACCCGTTCCCGTTCGGCGGCGAACTCGTCGGCGGGCACGCGCGCCGGGCGCTGTTGCAGGGTGAGGTGGTGCAGGCGGCTGCGGTAGCGGCGGTAGATGGCGGCCAGGTCCTCGGCCTCCGCCCGCGGCCACAGTCCCTCGTCGGCGAGGGTCTCCAGCAGGCGCAGGTTGTCGGTCCAGCGCAACAGGGCGGGGTGGTCGCAGGACCAGCGCAGGACGGCGTACTGGACCAGGAACTCGATGTCCACCAGGCCGCCGCGCCCCTGCTTGAGGTCGAAGTGGTCGGCGTCGTCGCGGGACAGGTTCTCGCGCATGCGCGCGCGCATGTCGGCCACCTCCCGACGCAGGGCCTCGGGGTCGCGCCGGCGCCCCAGGACCTCGGCGCGCACCGCCAAGAAGGCCTCCCCCACCCGCGCCGAGCCGGCCACCGGGCGCGCCCGCACCAGGGCCTGGTGCTCCCAGGTCCAGGCCGATTCCCGCTGGTAGCGGGCGAAGGCCGCCACCGAGCTGACCAGCACCCCGGCGGCGCCGCTGGGGCGCAGGCGGGTATCCACCTCGTAGAGGCGCCCGGCGGGGGTGTAGGCGGTGAGGATGTGCATGAGGCGCTGGGCCAGGCGGGCGAAGAAGAGGCCGTTGTCGATGGGCCGGGGGCCGTCGGTCTGGCCCTTGCCGCCGTCGTGGAGGAAGACCAGGTCCAGGTCGGAGCCGTAGCCCAGTTCGATGCCCCCCAGCTTGCCGTAGCCGACGATGGCGAAGCCGGGGCGGTGGGGGCCCGCGTCCGTCTCGCAACGGGGCGCGCCGTGGCGGGCGGTGAGGTAGCGCCAGGCACGCTCCAGGGCGGCCTCCAGGACCACTTCGGCGATGGCGGTGAGGTAGTCGCTCACCCGCGGCAGGGGCGTATGGTCGAGGAGGTCGGCGGCGGCCACCCGCAGGACCTGGG
>WFVN01000005.1 GCA_015491615.1 Gammaproteobacteria bacterium | reverse complement strand
GGCCAACGCCCCCCTCACCGCCGGCCTCGACCAAGACCTGCCCCAACCACCCAAGGACCTGTGGGCGCGAATTCGCCAGGGCTTTGCCCTCCCCGACGCCGAGCGTCACCACCCGCGCGTGCGCGACGATCTGAACTGGTACCGCCGCCACCCCGCCTACCTGGAACGGGTGGCACGCCGTGCCCGCCCTTATCTGTACCACATCGTCGAGGAAGTGGAGGTGCGCGGCATGCCCGGCGAGATCGCCCTTCTCCCCATCGTCGAAAGCGCCTTCCAGCCTTTCGCCTATTCGCACGGACGTGCCGCCGGCATTTGGCAATTCGTGCCCGCCACCGCGCGCCTGTACGGCCTGAAACAGAATTGGTGGTACGACGGTCGGCGAGACGTCTTCGCCGCCACCGACGCCGCCCTGCGTTTCCTCCAGAACCTGCACCGCCGCTTCGACGGCGACTGGCTCCTCGCTCTGGCCGCCTACAACTCCGGCGAAGGCACCGTGCGCCGAGCGATCCGTAAGAACCGCCGGCGCGGTCGCCCCACCGATTTCTGGCACCTGGACCTGCCTCGCGAGACGCGCGGTTACGTCCCCAAACTCCTCGCCCTGTCGCGTCTGGTAGCGGAACCGGAACGCCATGGCATCACCCTGCTGCCCATTCCCAACGAACCGGTCCTGGAGCGGGTCGATCCCGGCAGCCAGATGGACCTCGCCCTGGTGGCCGAACTCGCCGATCTAAACATCGACGAGGTCTACACCTACAACCCGGGGTTCAACCGCTGGGCCACGGACCCCGATGGTCCCCACGAAATCGCCCTGCCCATCGAAAAGGTACCCCGTTTCCTCGCCGGGCTGGCGCAGCTACCCCCTGAAGAACGCATCGGTTGGCGGCGTCACAAGATCCGCCGCGGTGAAACCCTCGAGCAGATCGCCCGCCGTTACCACACCGACGTCGACCTCATCCGCCGCGTCAACCACCTGCGCGGCCACACCATCCGCGCCGGCGACGACCTCATCGTCCCCGTCGCCACGCGCGAAGCGCGTGCCTACACCCTCAGCGCCGGTCAGCGCCTGCTGCGCATCCAGAACACCGTCCGCCGCGGACGCCACAAAGTGGTATACGAAGTGCAGCCTGGCGACACCCTATGGACCATCGCCCGCCGCTACCGGGTGGGCGTGCGTGAATTGGCCCGTTGGAACGACATGGCCCCACGAGACACCATCCATCCTGGGCAACGCCTGGTGGTGTGGACCAAACCCGATCGCCACCTGGCCACCGTGCGCACCGGCCCGCGCAGGACGCAGAAGATCGCCTACCGGGTGCGGCGGGGGGAATCATTGGCGCTCATCTCCCGCAAGTTTCGTGTCAGTATCCGCGACCTGGTGCGCTGGAACCGTCTCGACCCGAATGCCTATCTGCAGCCCGGGCAACGCCTCACCGTGTATGTGAACGTCACCGAGCAGTCCAACATCTGACTGCGTCATTCGGCGTCTTGCGTCCATAGTCGGCCTCGGTTCGGTGCGGTGGACGGGGCCCGTCCCACCCCTTGCGAAAGCGAAAGAAAGCGGTCACCGCGCCTGCCTGTTGAAACTTGGTATGAAGTATGAAATTATTTTCTTACCAATTACACACCCAGGTTTCTGTCTCCTGGGTGCTTACAACAACAAGGAGGCCCCATGAAAAAACGCATCCTTTGCCTGGCGGTCTGCGCCGCCGTGTACCAGAACGTCGTCCTGGCCGGTGGCGTGCAAACCCTGGAAATGGGCACCGTAGTAGTGGAAGGAGAAGGCACGGACGGCCTGGTGGGCACCGCCGAATCCGCCACCGTCGGCACGGTCACCGCCGAGCAATTGGAGAACCGTCCCATCCAACGCCCAGGCGAGCTTATCGAAGTGGTTCCCGGTCTCATCGTCTCCCAGCACTCCGGCGAGGGTAAGGCCAACCAGTACTACCTGCGTGGTTTCAATCTCGACCACGGCACCGACATCGCCATCTCCCTCGACGGCGTGCCCATCAACCAGCCCACCCACGGCCACGGGCAGGGTTGGGCCGACCTCAATTTCCTCATCCCCGAACTGGTGGAGGCGGTACAGTACAAGAAGGGCCCTTATTACGCCGAGGTGGGCGACTTCTCCAGCGCCGGGGCGGTGAACATCCACTACGCCGAGAGTCTGGACCAAGACCTTCTCTCCGCCACCGTGGGCCAATACGGCTACTACCGCCTGCTGGCGGCCCAAAGCGCCGATTTCATGGACGGCACGCTCCTCTACGCCCTCGAGCTGGGGGTGGACGACGGCCCGTGGGAAGTCCCCCAGGACCTGCGCAAACTCAATTCCGTGATCCGTTATTCCCGCGGTGACCGTGCCCGCGGCATGTCCATCACCGCTATGGCCTACGACAACCGCTGGACGGCCACCGACCAGATCCCTCTGCGGGCGGTGGAGCAAGGGCTGGTCGGGCGCTTCGGCAGCCTGGATCCCACCGATGCCGGTTTCGCCAATCGCGTGGCGCTCTCCGCCGAAGGCTGGAACAACGGTCCAGACCGTTCCGATCATCTTCTCATCTACGTCAAAGAAGATTTCCTGAATCTCTACTCCAACTTTACCTACTACATGGAAGACCCGGTCAACGGCGACCAATTCCAACAGGTGGACGACCGCCGCACCTACGGCCTCAAGGCTTCGCGTAGCTGGCTGACACCCTTCGCCAACGTCGATGCGGAAACCGAAGTGGGAGTCCAGATCCGCTACGACGACATCGACGTCTCCCTGCACAAGACCAAAGAGCGCCAGCGCCTTTCCACCGTGCGCGCCGACCAGGTGGGCCTCGGCGCCTACGGGGTGTTTGCCAAGAACGACGCCCGCTGGAACGACTGGCTGCGCACCATCGCCGGTATCCGCGCCGATCTGCGTCGTGGCAGCGTGGAGAGCAACCTGCCCGCCAATTCCGGCGAAGCCAGCGAATCGTTGGTGAGTCCCAAGCTGAGCGTCGTCCTCGGCCCCTGGTCCAAGACCGAGTACTTCGTCAATGTGGGCCGCGGCTACCACTCCAACGATGCCCGCGGCGCCACCATGACCGTCGATCCCACCGATCCCAACCAGTCGGTGGACAAGGTGGACCTGCTGGTGCCCGCCACCGGCTTCGACCTGGGCCTGCGCACCGCCATCCTCCCCAAGACCCAGCTCGCCCTCGCCCTGTGGCGCCTGGACATGGACTCCGAACTGCTGTTCGTGGGCGATGCCGGCATGACCGAGCCGAGCCGCCCCAGCCGCCGCACCGGCGTCGAGGTCTCCGCTTACGTCACTCCCGTGCGTCACCTCATCGCCGACGTCGATCTGGCCTACTCCCAGGCCCGCTTCACCGACGACGATCCGGCCGGCGACCGCATCCCCGGCGCAGTGGAAGGGGTCGCCTCCGCCGGCCTCACCTACAACCCCCCGCGCGGCTGGAACGGTGGACTGCGGGTGCGCTATTTCGGCCCCCGGCCGCTAGTGGAGGACAATTCCGTGCGCTCCGAGGCCACTTTCACCGCCGCTGCCGACGTGGGCTACCGCTTCAAGAAGGGGCTGGAGGCCTCCGTGGAGATCATCAACCTCTTCGACGCCCAGGACAGCGCCATCGACTACTACTACGAGTCCCAGCTCAAGAACGAGACGAGCCCACAGCCGGACATCCACTTCCACCCGGTCCTGCCGCGCATGGTGCGCGCCAGCCTGGTGGCCCGCTTCTGACACCTCGACCCGAGCGCGACTTGCACGGGGGCTTCGCGCCCCCGTCTTTTTGTTTACCGACTCCCGCCCCCCGGGCTTGTCAAACGGGCAGCTTCGCGCCACCATGCCCGCCGCCCCGACCCGATCACCGACCATGCCCCTGATCCGCCTGCGAGACGCCCACCTGGACTTCGGCCACCACCCCCTCCTGGACGGCGCCGAATGCCAGATCGACGCCGGCGAGCGCGTCTGCCTGGTGGGGCGCAACGGCGCCGGCAAATCCACCCTCATGAACGTCCTGCGCGGCGCCCAGCCCCTGGACGACGGCGAACTCTGGGTGCGCCCCGGCCTGCGCATCGCTCACCTGGCCCAGGACCTGCCACCGGACGACCCGCGCACGGTGCTGGAACTGGTCACCGAGGGGCTGGACGCCGTCGGCCGCCACATCCGGGCCTATCACGCCGCCAGCGCCCGCCTCGCCGACGGCGACGAGAAGGCCCTGGCCGAGTTGGCCGAGGCGCAGCAGGCGCTGGAGGCGAACGACGGCTGGCGCCTGGAACAGCGTGTCATGGAGGCCGTCACCCGCCTGGGCCTCCCGCCCTACGAACCTATCGCCCGCCTCTCCGGCGGCGTGCGCCGGCGCGCCCTCCTCGCCCGCGCCCTGGTGAGCGAGCCCGACCTGCTGCTTCTGGACGAACCCACCAACCACCTGGACATCCAGGCCATCGACTGGCTGGAAGGCTTCCTCAACGCCTGGCGCGGCACCCTCCTATTCATCACCCACGACCGCGCCTTCCTCCAGAACCTGGCCACCCGCATCCTCGAACTGGACCGCGGCCGCCTCACCTCCTGGCCCGGCGACTACCGCAACTACCTGGAGAAAAAGGCCGAGCGGGAGGCCGTGGAGGCGCGCCAGGCGGCCCGCTTCGACAAGAAACTGGCCCAGGAGGAGGCCTGGATCCGCCAAGGCATCCGCGCTCGCCGGACCCGCAACGAGGGGCGCGTGCGCGCCCTGCAACGGATGCGCGCGGAACGGGCGGCGCGCCGCGACCCCACCGGCCCGGCGCGCCTGCAACTCCAGGGCAGCGACCTCTCCGGGCGCCTGGTGGCCAAGCTGGACGGCGTCACCATTCGCCGCGGCGACCGCACCCTGGTGGAGGACCTGGACCTCACCATCCTGCGCGGCGACCGGGTCGGCATCGTCGGCCCCAACGGCGCCGGCAAATCCACCCTCCTGGAGGTGATCCTCGGCCACCTGCGCCCGGACGCCGGTCGCGTGCTCCTGGGCAGCCGCCTGGAGATCGCCTACTTCGACCAAAAGCGCAACGCCCTGGACCCCGACAAAACCGTACTGGAGAACCTGAACCTGGTGGGCGACCGGGTCACCGTGCAGGGCAAATCGCGCCACGTGGTGGGCTACCTCAAGGACTTCCTGTTCCCGCCCCAACGCGTGAACTCCCCCGTCTCCAGCCTCTCCGGCGGCGAGCGCAACCGCCTCCTGCTGGCACGCTTGTTCACCCGCCCGGCCAACGTCCTGGTCCTGGACGAACCCACCAACGACCTGGACGTGGAGACCCTGGAGCTGCTGGAGGACCTGCTCCTGGGCTTCGACGGCACCCTCCTGGTGGTGAGCCACGACCGCGCCTTCCTCGACAACGTGGTCACCTCCACCCTCCTGTTCGAGGGCGACGGCCGGGTGCACGAGTACATCGGCGGCTACAGCGACGCCCTGCGCCAGAGCCGCGAGCGCGCCCGCCCCGCCGAACCCGCCGTCGCCAAGGCGGCCCCGGCCAAGCCCGCGCGCCCCAAGCGTGCGCGCAAGGGGTTGTCCTACAAGGAAAAACGGGAACTGGAGGCCCTCCCCGCGCGGCTGGAGACCCTGGAGGCGGAACAGGCGGCCCTCCAGGCGCGCCTCTCCGACCCCGCCTTCTACCAGGGGGACAAGGACGAGCTGCGCGCCGCCCTCGCCCGCGCCCAGGCCATCGAAGCGGAACTGGAGACCCTCCTCGGGCGTTGGGAGGAACTGGAGCAGCGCGCCCAGGAGAGCGGCTGATGTGCGGGCGCTTCTTCCTCGATGCCGACCTGGACACCTTGGTGGAGCACTTCCAGGTGGCGCGTCTGGAATTCGCCCCCAGCGACTACCGCCCCCGCTACAACAT
>WFVN01000004.1 GCA_015491615.1 Gammaproteobacteria bacterium | reverse complement strand
TCCCCGCCCTGCGCCAGGCCGCCCGTCTCCTCGCCGCCCATGCCCGCCGCCATCCCCATGGCCGGCGCCGTTTGCTCGTCCTCAGCGACGGCCATGTGCGCCTGGCGGGTGTCCCGCCGCCGTTGCCCGCCCAGGTGCAAGTGGTGCAGAGCGTTCGCGGCGCGCGCGCCGGAGGCCCGCGCCGTCTCGCCGCCTGGCTCGGCGCGACCCACTGGCTCGCCACCGGCGACGGACCGTCGTTCGGAGGTCATTGCCCGTGAGCGGCGTGGAAACGTTGGGCGAGGGCTCGGCGGCGTTCGTAGGCCTCGCGGGCGATGGCCACGTCTTCCAGGAAGTAGGGCAGCTCCTCCAGGCGCAGGGCTTGGGGGCCGTCCACCAGGGCCTTGGCCGGCTCCGGGTGGAAGTCCACCAGGATCATGTTGGCGCCGGCGATGACCCCCTGGGCGGTGACGTGGAAGATGTCCAGGAGCTTGTCCGGTGCCGCCTCGCGCGAGCCCACCGAGTGGGAGGGGTCCACGCACACGGGCAGGCGGGTGAGGCGCTTGACCACCGGCACGTGGGCGAAATCGACGAAGTTGCGGTGCGGGTCGCCCATGTTGGTCTTCATGCCGCGCAGGGCGAAGACGATCTTGCGGTTGCCCTCGGAGGCGAGGTATTCGGCGGCGTTGAGGGATTCCTCCAGGGTGATGCCGAAGCCGCGCTTCAACAGCACGGGGAACTCCTGTTGCCGCCCCACCGCCTTCAACAGCTCGAAGTTCTGGGTGTTGCGGGTGCCGATCTGGAGCATCACGCCGGTGGGGTGGCCGGTGGCCTCCAGGGCCTCGCGGATCTCGTCCACGTGTTGTTCATGGGTGACCTCCATGGCGATGACGCGGATGCCGTACTTGCCGGCCAGCTCGAACACCCAGGGCAGGCAGGCCTTGCCGTGCCCCTGGAAGGCGTAGGGGTTGGTGCGCGGCTTGTAGGCCCCCATGCGCGTGCACACCTGGCCGTGCTCCTGCAGGGCTTTCATCATCTGCTCCACGTGCTCGGGGGTATCCACCGCGCACAGGCCGGCGAAGACGTTGAGATTGTCCTGGCTGAAGGTGACGCCGTTATAGTGGAACTCGCTCGGGCGGTCGTCGTCCTTGTGACGACCAATGACACGGTACTCGCGCGAGACACGCACCACCCGTTCCACGCCGGGGAGGCTGCGCATGTCCTCCAGGGAGAGGTTGGCGGTCTCGCCGATGAGGTAGATCTCGGTGAGGACCTGTTGCGCGCCGACTTCCTCGTGCACGCGCACCTGGATGTTGGGGATGTTGCCCAGGTGTTCCATGAGTTCCTGGAACTCGGGGCTCTTGCGGGTCAGGTCGGGAGACAGAATCAAGATCATGTTCGTTCCCCAAATAGTTGGATTTGTTAGTCGATAAAACGTCGAGTCAGGTCGTGATAGGCGTCGATGCGACGGTCACGCAGGAACGGCCAGATGCGCCGCACCGCCTCCGTCCGCTCCAGGTCCACGGGAGTGACCAGGACCTCGGGGCCTTCGCCGGCGCGGGCGAGCATCTCCCCCTGGGGGCCGGCGACGAAGCTGTTGCCCCAGAAGAGCTGCCCGGAGCCGGGACCGGAGTCCGCCTCGAAGCCGACCCGGTTGCAGGCCGCCAGGGGCAGGCCGTTGGCGATGGCGTGGCCGCGCTGGACGGTGATCCAGGCGTCCAGTTGCCGGGCCTGTTCGGCCTCGTCGTCGCGCGGATCCCAGCCGATGGCGGTGGGGTAGAGGAGCAGCTCGGCACCGGCCAGGGCCATGAGGCGGGCGGCCTCGGGGAACCACTGGTCCCAGCACACCAGGACGCCCAGGCGGCCGACGGCGGTGTCCACCGGGCGAAAGCCCAGGTCGCCGGGGGTGAAATAGTACTTTTCATAGTAGCCGGGGTCGTCGGGGATGTGCATCTTGCGGTAGCGGCCGGCGAGGCGGCCGTCGGCGTCCAGGACCACGGCGGTGTTGTGGTACAGCCCCGGGGCGCGGCGCTCGAACAGGGAGCCGACGAGGACGACCCGGTGCTCGCGCGCCAGGCGGGCGAGGAATTCGCTGCCCGGCCCGGGGATGGGCTCGGCGCGCTCGAACCGGACCGGGTCTTCCTGCTGGCAGAAGTAAGGGCCGTCGTGCAGCTCAGGCAGGAGCACCAGGTCGGCGCCGGTCGCGGCGGCCTCGCCCACGGCGCGGGCGATGGCGGCGCGGTTGGCGGCGGCCGAGTCATCGCAGGGGCGTTGCACGAGTCCTAGGTTGACGATGCGGGGCATGGGGCGAGGGTCCCTCGGGGCAATTGCATGGTGAGGCAGTGGAGGCTGCCATTCTGCCGGATCAGGACGGTGCTGGGAACGCCGGCGACGGTGCGCCCGGGAAAGGCGAGGGCGACGCGTTCCAGGGCCAGGTCGTCCCGCGCCCGGTCGCCGTATTGGGGTACCAGCACGGCCTCGGGGAGGACGAGGAAGTTGGCGTAGTTGGCCGGCAGGAGACGCCCCTGGGGGGCGAGCGGGCGCGGCAGGGGCAGGGGGACGAGGCGGTAGGGGCCGCCGTCGGCGCGCTTCAATCGGCGCAACTGCGCCTCCAGCTCGGCGAGGGCGGCGTGGTCCGGGTGGGCGGGGTCGTCGCAGGCGCTGTGGAGGAGGGTGCCCGAGTCGGCGAAACGGGCCAGGGTGTCGATGTGGCCGTCGGTGTCGTCCCCGGACAGGGGTGGCACCTCCAGCCACAGGATGCGCCGCGCCCCCAGGGCCTGACGCAGGCGCGTCTCCGCCGCCTCGCGAGTGAGGCCGGGATTGCGGCGCGGGGCGAGGACGCAGGGGGCGTTGAGCAGCAGGGTGCCGGCGCCGTCGCTCTCCACCGCGCCGCCCTCCAGGACCCACTCGTGCCGTTCCAGGGGGGCGCGGAAGAGGCCGGCGGCGTGCAGGCGGCGGCTGACGGCGTCGTCGCGATCGGCCGGGCACTTGCCGCCCCAGCCATCGAAGCGGAAGTCCACCAGGCGCGGACGGCCCTCGTCGAGAACGGTGAGGGGGCCGAAATCGCGTGGCCAGGTGTCGTCATAGGGGCAGGGGACCAGGCACACCCGCCCGGGGTCTTCCAGCCAGCCGTCCAGGGTCGCGCGGATGTGGGCCGTGTGATCCCCGTCCCGGCACAGGATCAGCACCCGCCCATGGGCGGCGAGGGCGACCGCAAGGGCGCGGAACTCCGCCTCGGCGGCGGCCAGGTCGTCACGCCAGTCGGTGCCCTCGTGGGGCCAGGCGAGGAGGACGCCGTCCTGGGCCTCGCCCTCGTGCGGCAGGCGCCGGGCCATCCTAGATGCGCCGCGCCTGTTCCGGGGCGTTGCCCACGTAGGTGCGGGGGGTGAGGGCGAGGAGCTGCGCCTTGGCCGCCTCGGGCAGTTCCAGCCCCTCGATGAAGCGGGTGAGGGCCTCGCGGTCGATGGTCTTGCCGCGCGTGAAGGCCTTGAGCTTCTCGTAGGGCTCGGGGATGCCGTAGCGGCGCATGACCGTCTGGATGGCCTCGGCGAGGACCTCCCAGGCGGCGTCCAGATCCTCATGGAGACGTTGAGGATCCACCTCCAACTTGCTGATGCCCTTGAGGGTGGACTGGTAGGCGATGAGGGTGTGGGCGAAACCGACCCCCAGGTTGCGCAGGACGGTGGAGTCGGTGAGGTCCCGCTGCCAGCGGGAGATGGGCAGCTTGCCGGCGAGGTGTTCGAAGAGGGCGTTGGCCAGCCCCAGGTTGCCCTCGGAGTTCTCGAAGTCGATGGGGTTGACCTTGTGGGGCATGGTGGAGGAACCCACCTCGCCGGCCACCGTGCGCTGCTTGAAGTAGCCCAGGGAGATGTAGCCCCACACGTCCCGGTCGAAGTCGATGAGGACGTTGTTGGCGCGGATGACGGCCTGGAACAGCTCGGCCATGTAGTCGTGGGGCTCGATCTGGATGGTGTAGGGGTTCCAGTCCAGACCCAGGCCGGTGACGAAACGTTCGGCGAAGGCCGGCCAGTCCACTTCCGGGTAGGCCACCATGTGGGCGTTGAAGTTGCCCACCGCGCCGTTGATCTTGCCCAGCATGGGGACGGCGGTGATCTGCTCCCGTTGGCGCTTCAGGCGGTAGGCGAAATTGGCCATCTCCTTGCCCAGGGTGGTGGGGGAGGCGGTCTGGCCGTGGGTGCGCGAGAGCATGGGCTGGTCGGCATAGCGGTGCGCCAGGTCGCGCAGGGCCTCGATGAGCTCGTCCAGCAGGGGGAGGAGGATCTGGGCGCGGCACTCGCGCAGCATGAGGGCGTAGGCGAGGTTGTTGATGTCCTCGGAGGTGCAGGCGAAGTGGATGAACTCCGAGGCTGCCTCCAGCTCGACGTTGCCGGCGATTTTCTCCTTGAGGAAGTACTCCACCGCCTTCACGTCGTGATTGGTGGTGCGCTCGATGTTCTTCACCCGCCGCGCGTCCTGCTCGTCGAAGCCTTCGACGATGCGCTCCAGGACATGGCGCGCGTGGACGGAGAAGGGCGGCAGCTCGGGGATCCCCGGCTCCTCCGACAGGGCGATGAGCCAGCGCACCTCCACCAGCGCCCGGTGGCGGATGAGGCCGTATTCGCTGAACAACGGGCGCAGGGCCTCGGTCTTGTCGCCGTAGCGGCCGTCGATGGGGGAAATGGCGGTCAAGGGCGTCAGGTCCATGGGTTCGCTCCTGCTGAAAAGGCGGGGATGATACACCAAAGGCGGATTTTCCCTCAGCGGCCGTTGTCGCGTAAAATGCGCCGTCTTTTCCGCCGCTTTCCAACCGAATTTCCACAAGTTCCGAGGTAGATCGTGCTCGAAGCCTATCGCCAACACGTCGAAGAACGCGCCCGTGAGGGCCTCCCTCCCTTGCCCCTCGATGCCCAACAGGTGGCCGAGCTGGTGGAGCTGCTCAAAAACCCGCCGGCGGGCGAGGAGGACTTCCTGGTGGAGCTGCTCACCCACCGCGTGCCCCCGGGGGTGGACGAGGCCGCCTACGTGAAGGCCGCTTTTCTCGCCGACGTGGCGCGCGGCAAGGCCCACAGCCCCCTCATCGACCGCCGCCGCGCCACCGAGCTCTTGGGCACCATGCTGGGGGGCTACAACATCGGGCCCCTGGTGGAGCTGCTGGACGATCCGGAGCTGGGCCCGGTGGCGGCCGACGCCCTGGCCGACACCCTGCTCATGTTCGACGCCTACCACGACGTGGTGGAGAAGGCCAAGGCCGGCAACGAGAACGCCCGACGGGTGGTGGACGCCTGGGCCGAGGCCACCTGGTTCACCCGCCGCGAGCCCCTGCCCGAGGCCCTCACGGTGACGGTGTTCAAGGTCCCCGGGGAGACCAACACCGATGACCTCTCCCCCGCCTCCGAGGCCTGGAGCCGTCCGGACATCCCTCTGCACGCCAAGGCGATGCTCATGAACAAGATGCCGGACGCCCTGGAGACCATCGCCGAGCTGAAGAAGAAGGGGCATCCCCTGGCCTTCGTGGGCGACGTGGTGGGCACCGGCTCCTCGCGCAAGTCGGCCATCAACTCGGTCCTCTGGCACATGGGGCGCGACATCCCCTACGTGCCCAACAAGCGCCAGGGCGGGGTCATCCTCGGCGGCAAGATCGCCCCCATCTTCTTCAACACCGCCGAGGACTCCGGCGCCCTGCCCATCGAGTGCGACGTCTCCGCCATGGAAATGGGCGACGTGATCACCATCCGCCCCTACGAAGGGACCATCGAGAACGCCGCGGGCCAAGTCATCTCCACCTTCGAGCTGCGCCCGGTGACCCTCCCGGACGAGGTGCGCGCCGGCGGTCGCATCCCCCTCATCATCGGTCGCTCCCTCACCGACAAGACGCGCGAGGCCCTGGGCCTGTCGCCGTCCGAGGTCTTCACCCGACCCCAGCCCCCGGCCGGCGACTCCGGTAAGGGCTACACCCTGGCGCAGAAGATCGTCGGCCGCGCCTGTGGGGTGGAGGGGGTGCGCCCGGGCACCTACTGCGAGCCGCGCATCACCACCGTCGGCTCCCAGGACACCACCGGCGCCATGACCCGCGACGAACTCAAGGAGCTGGCCTGCCTGGGCTTCTCCGCCGACCTGGTGATGCAGAGCTTCTGCCACACCGCCGCCTACCCGCGTCCGGTGGACATCAAGCTCCAGCACGAGCTGCCCGAGTTCATCACCAGCCGCGGCGGCGTCTCCCTGCGCCCGGGGGACGGCGTCATCCATTCCTGGCTGAACCGCATGATTCTCCCCGACACGGTGGGCACCGGCGGCGACTCCCACACCCGCTTCCCCATCGGCATCAGCTTCCCCGCCGGTTCCGGCCTGGTGGCCTTCGCCGCCGCCCTGGGGGTGATGCCCCTGGACATGCCCGAGTCGGTGCTGGTGCGCTTCAAGGGCGAGATCCAGCCCGGCATCACCCTGCGCGACCTGGTCAACGCCATCCCCTACGTGGCTATCCAGAAGGGCCTGCTGACGGTGGAGAAGGAGGGCAAGAAGAACGTCTTCTCCGGCCGCGTGCTGGAGATCGAGGGCCTCCCGGACCTCACCGTGGAACAGGCCTTCGAGTTCGCCGACGCCTCCGCCGAGCGCTCCGCCAACGGCTGTACCGTGCGCCTGAACAAGGAGCCCATCGCCGAGTTCCTGGAGTCCAACATCACCCTCCTCAAATGGATGATCGCCGAGGGTTACGAGGACAAGCGCACCCTGCAGCGGCGCATCGACGCCATGCAGGCCTGGCTCGACGACCCGCAACTACTGGAACCCGATCCGGACGCCGAGTACGCCGAGGTCATCGAGATCGACCTGAACGAAATCACCGAGCCGCTGCTGGCCTGCCCCAACGACCCGGACGACATCCGCCCCCTCTCCGAGGTGGCCGGCGACGCCGTGGACGAGGTGTTCATCGGCTCGTGCATGACCCACATCGGTCACTACCGGGCCGCCGGCAAGCTCCTGGAGGACGCCGGCGGCCTCCCCACCCGCCTGTGGATCGCTCCGCCCACGAAGATGGACCAGCACCAGCTCATCGAGGAGGGTTACTACGCCATCTTCGGGCGCGTGGGGGCGCGCACCGAGGTGCCCGGCTGTTCCCTGTGCATGGGCAACCAGGCGCGCGTCGCTGACGGCGCCACGGTGGTCTCCACCTCCACCCGCAACTTCCCCAACCGCATGGGCAAGGACGCGCGCGTGTAC
>WFVN01000003.1 GCA_015491615.1 Gammaproteobacteria bacterium | reverse complement strand
GATGGCATCGACGTGTTTCTTGTTCTTGTCGATGATCTCGTACTTCATGCGGAAGTCGTGGTCGGGGTCCACCGCGCCTTCCTTGGGCAGCAGATCGCGCACGTGGCCGTAGGAGGCCAGCACGTCGTAGCCCTTGCCGAGATACTTTTTGATAGTCTTCGCCTTGGCCGGCGATTCCACCACGACCAGTTGCTTACCCATAGATGTCAATGATCCGAGAAGAATGAAGAGCGTCCCTTCGGGACCCCTATTCGACCAACGGCGGGGACGGTTGAGTTCCCTTCGTGCCGGTGCGCGGCGGCGCCCACCTTATGCCAGGGGGAGTTTTCAGTGCAAGCTGCCGGCGCCCTGGTCGAACACCAGGTCTTCGATCCAGGCGAACTCCGCCTCGCGCCCGGGCTGGTTGAACAACACCATGAGCACGACCCACTTGAGCTGATCCAGGTCGAGCTCGCCGCCGTCCAGGGCCATGAGACGGTCCAGCACCAGCTCGCGCGTCTGACTGTCCAGCACCCCGGCCTGTTCGAGGAAGATGAGGAAACCGCGCGCGGCCACCCCCAGGCGCTCGCATTCCTCCGGCGAGAACACCCGCAGGGCGCGCCCGGGGCGGTTGGCGAGGGCCGGGTCCAGGCGCAGGTCCACGAGACCGTCCAGCCAGGCGAGGGCCTTGTTCACTTCGGTGTCGGCGAAGCCCGCCTCCACCAGTTCGGTGCGCAGGGATTCCCGGTCCGGTTCGGCGTCCGTCTCGTCCATGTAGTTCTCGAACAGGTACATCAGCACGTCGAACATGTTTTCTTTCATCGGCTCCTCCGGTGGATCCGGGAGTAGAGCCCGCCGGAGGCGGACGCCACGAATCCTTGCAATTCCAAGACCAATAAAATGGAGGCGACGGCCTCCACTTTCAATCCCGTGCGCGCCACCACCTGGTCCACCGAACAGGGCTCGTAACCCAGGGCGTCGAGGACGGCGCGGTGGTCGGGGTCGTCGGGAAGGGCGGGGTCATCGGCGGGCTCGACGGCCTCGAGCGGGGCGGTCGGCGGCGATGATACCCCAAGGCCCAACAGGGGACCAAGCTCCTCCAGGACGTCGGCGGCGGTCTCCACCAGCTTCGCCCCCTCGCGGATGAGGCGGTGGCAGCCGCGCGCCATGGGGTTGTGGATGGACCCGGGGATGGCGAACACCTCGCGTCCTTGCTCGCCCGCCAGGCGGGCGGTGATGAGGGAACCGCTGTGCACCGCCGCCTCCACCACCAGCACCCCCAGAGAGAGGCCGCTGATGATGCGGTTGCGGGCGGGAAAGAACTCGCGCCGCGGGCGCGTGCCCAGGGGCAGTTCGGAGACCAGGGCGCCACCGCCCTCGACGATGCGCCGGGCGAGGTCCAGATGGCGCGCCGGATAGACCCGGTCCACGCCGCAACCGAGCACCGCCACCGTCGCCCCTTGCGCGTGCAGGGCCCCTTCGTGGGCGGCCCCGTCCACCCCCAGGGCGAGGCCGGAGGTGACCACCAGGCCACAGCGGGCGAAATGGGCGGCGAACTCGCGCGCGTTGGCACGTCCGTCGGGGCTGGGGCTGCGGCTGCCCACCACCGCCAGTTGCGGCAGGGCGAGAAGGTCCGGGTCACCGCGCACGTAGAGGAGCGGCGGGGGATTGGGGATCTCGCGCAGGCGCGCGGGATAGCAGCGGTCGTCCCAGGTGATGACATGCTGACCGGGACGCTCGGCCCAGGCCAGGTCGGCGGCGATGTCCGCCTCCCCCACCGGCGCCCGTCCGGCCCGACGCAATGCCGCCAGGGCCTCCGCCGGACCGCCGTGCTCGTCCAGGTGGCGGTGGAAGGTGGCGGCGCCGACGCCCGGTTGGCGTTGCAGCAGGATCCAGTCGGCCAGTGTGCTCATCCCGCCTTGGGCCGCGGCAACGACCCCGGGTTCCTCATCAAGGGTTGGCGGCGATGCGATCGGCGACCCGCAGTTCACGCAACGCCTCGGTGACGAGAGCGTAACTCAGGCGGTCGAAGGTGCGGAAGATCATGAGGCGACCGACCCGTTCCTCGGGTGGCGCGCCGGCGGCCACCTTCAACACCCCGGGGCGCTGGAAGACGTCCAGGACCAGGCCCGGCTCGGCGCCGTCGCGCTCCCCCAGATCCACCACCACCACCTGGTACTGGCCGATGCGGGAGACCCCTTCGAGCACGTCCAGGATGCGCCCCTCCATGGGTTGCGCGGGCAGGTGGGGGGTGATGGACGGGCTGGTGTCCCCCGCCTCCATGGGCAGCAGGCGGTCACCAGGGAGGATCTCCCGCTGCGCCCGGAGGACATACAGCATGGCCGGGTCGCCCTCCGCCTCCAGGCGGGCCTCGCCCACGTGAATGGCCGCCTGGCCGAGGACCTCGTCCGGGTCACGGAACAGGCGCCCCGGGCGGAAGATGCGATAGACGGTCTGTCCGGGGATGAGGCCGGTGGCGTAGATACGGTCCCCGGGGCCGAGGATGATGCGGTCGTCGTCGCTGCCCACCACTTGGCCGGCGCGTGCCAACTCCCCAGGGGCGATGATGCCCTCGCGCGAGAAGAAGGGGCGGATGCGCGCCATGGGGATGCTCACCGAGGCCACCGCCAGGGGCGTGCGGCGCACGCGCGGGGTGAGGCGTACCACCCGCGGCCCGGCCTTCGCCTTGGGCTCCAGGCGCAGGCGCGGGCGGCCGTCCTCGAAGGTGAGCACCACCACGTCGCCGGGGTGGATGAGGTGTGGGTTACGGATCTGCGGATTGACACGCCAGATCTCCGGCCAGCGCCACGGCTCCTCCAGAAAGCGAGCGGCGATGTCCCACAGGGTGTCGCCCGGACGCACCACGTAGCGCTCGGGGTGGTCGGCCTTCAGGGCCAGGTCCTGGGCCAAGGTACCGCCCCCCCACAGAACCACCAGCAGGCAGGCAAGTCTAAGAGAATTCAACATGATCGAGGCATCCCGACTGATCCTGGGCACTATGGCACCCCCCGGCCTAAGGGGGTATGATCGGCCCCCTTCCTGCGATTGAGCCCACGGGGCCAGGCCCCGATTCCGTCGGTAATAACGGTTGAACCATGGCGATCCTTAACATCCTACATTACCCCGACGAACGCCTGCGCCGCCGCGCCCAGCCCGTGGAGCGGGTGGACGCGCGCATCCGCAAGCTCGCCGACGACATGCTGGAGACCATGTACGACGCCCCCGGCATCGGCCTCGCCGCCGTCCAGGTGGGGGCCCTGGACCGGGTGGTGGTGATCGACGTCTCCGAGGACAAGTCCGACCCCCTGGTCCTCGTCAACCCGGAGATCCTGCACCGGGAGGGAGAGATCAAAATGGAGGAAGGCTGTCTCTCCGTGCCCAGCATCTACGAGTCGGTGACCCGCGCCCAGCGGGTGCGCGTGCGCGCCCTGGACCTGGACGGCGCACCCTTCGAGCTGGAGGCGGAAGACCTGCTGGCGGTGTGCATCCAGCACGAGATCGACCACCTGGACGGCAAGCTGTTCGTGGACTACCTCTCCGAGCTCAAGCGCCAGCGGGTGCGCAAGAAGATGGAGAAACTGCGCCGGAAGACCCTGTGAGATTCGACCGCCCCCTCCAGGTCGCCTTCGCCGGCACCCCCCAGTTCGCCGCCACCGCCCTGGACGCCCTCCTCCACTCGCCGCACCGGGTGGTGGCGGTGTACACCCAGCCGGACCGCCCCGCCGGGCGTGGCCGCCGCCTCACCCCGTCGCCGGTGAAGGTCCTCGCCCAGGCGCACCACCTGCCGGTGCTGCAACCGGCCACCCTGCGCGACGAGGACGTGCTGCGCCGCCTGCGCGGGCACGGCGCCGACGCCCTGGTGGTG
>WFVN01000002.1 GCA_015491615.1 Gammaproteobacteria bacterium | reverse complement strand
TTCCAGGACGTAGGGCGGGGGGACATGGGCGAAGCGCTTGCGGGCCAGGGGATCACGCGCCGGGGCCTCGAAGAAGCGGGCGTAGATGCACTGGGATTCCAGCACACAGCCGTCGCAGGCGTCGCGGCGCATGACGCACACCGCCCGCTTGAGGCCATGCCCCAACAGCCCCCGCACCATGGATCCGGGATAAGGCGGCAGGCGGACGGCTCCCTCGCACAACCAGCTCACCCGCAGGCGGGTGACGACCAGATCGGTCATTTTCCTCCCTCCCTCGTACTCACGATGGCGATGGACCCAGGTTAAGCATTCCTGCTCGTGGCCGGGTCTCTGGCAAGCTTGCCACCGTGGCGACGTTCGGTCCCCACCGATTGTCGCTTATCGACGACAGGCTAACGCCAACACCCACGATTTACCATCACCCGGGCGGTCGATGAATATAAGTCGAGGGGTGGCTCAGGGAGTGAGCCTGCGATCAAGATTGGAGAAGTCTTCGGTAGCGCTTGAGGTCTTCCCAGGCCTTGCGTTTCTCCAGGGGGGAGCGCAGGAGGTAGGCGGGATGATAGGTGACCACCACCGGAATCCCCCGGTAGTGGTGGATCTTGCCGCGCAGGCGGCCGATGGGGGTGGTGACGCCGAGGAGGTTCTGGGCGGCGATGCGCCCCACGGCGAGGAGGGCGCGGGGGGCGACCAGTTCGATCTGGCGCTCCAGGTAAGGCAGGCAGTTGGCCACCTCTTCCGGACGCGGATCCCGGTTGTTGGGCGGACGGCACTTGAGGATGTTGGCGATGTAACAGTTCTCGCGGCGCGACAGGCCGATGGCGGCAAGCATGGCGTCCAGCAGCTTGCCGGCCCGACCGACGAAGGGCTCGCCGATCCGGTCCTCGTCCGCCCCCGGGGCCTCCCCCACCACCATGGCGTCGGCGTCCCGCACCCCGACGCCGAAGACGGTCTGGGTGCGGTTGGCCACCAGCTCTGCGCAGGCGGTGCAGGCGGCCACCCGGGCCTGGAGGGCCTCCCAGTCCAATCGGGATGCGGGCACCCCCTGCGAAGTGGGAATCGGTGCTTCTTCTAGCCGGAATTCCCAAGGCCCGGTGGGAGACGACGGAAATTCAACCGACCCGGCTGGGCTCTCGGTGGAGATATCTCGGTCCGATGACCAGGGCAGACGATCGGGGCGCCGCTGCCACAGGCGGATGCCCATGGCGGCGAGCAGCTCGCGCCGGCGCCTCTCGTCCATGGCTCAGACGTCGCCCAATTGCGGATGCGCCCGTTCGGGGGGGTGGGCCAGCTTGTTGAGAGCGTTGACGTAGGCCTTGGCGGAGGCGATGACGATATCGGTGTCCGCCCCCTGCCCCTGCACCAGACGCCCGCCCCGCTCCAGACGCACGGTGACTTCGCCTTGGGCGTCGGTGCCACTGGTGATGGCGTTCACCGAGTAAAGTTTGAGGTCGGCATGACTCCGGACGATGGTGTCGATGGCCCTGAACACCGCGTCCACAGGACCGGCGCCATCGGCCTCGGCGGTGCGCTCCGCGCCGTCCGCCCATAGGGTGACCTCGGCGTGGGGCGTCTCCCCGGTCCGGGAGCAGACATGCAGGGCCACGAGGCGGAAGCGCTCGTTGATCTGCTCCATGTCCACCTCGCTGACCAGGGCCTGGAGGTCCTCGTCGTAGATCTCGTGTTTCTTGTCCGCCAGCTCCTTGAAACGGGCGAAGGCCTCGTTGAGGGCCTCCTCCGAATCGAACTCGATACCCAGCTCCTTGAGGCGGGTGCGAAAGGCGTTGCGCCCGGAATGCTTGCCCAGGACGATGCGGTTGGCGCTCCAGCCCACGTCCTCGGCGCGCATGATCTCGTAGGTCTCGCGGCTCTTGAGGACGCCGTCCTGGTGGATGCCGGATTCGTGGGCGAAGGCGTTGGCGCCGACGATGGCCTTGTTGGGCTGCACCGGGAAACCGGTGATGGAGGACACCAGGCGCGAGGTGGGGACGATCTGAGTGGTGTCGATGTGGTCCACCGAACAGGGGAACATGTCCCGACGTACCTTCACCGACATCACCACTTCCTCGAGGGCGGCGTTGCCGGCGCGCTCGCCCAAGCCATTGATGGTGCACTCCACCTGACGGGCACCGTTGAGGACCGCCGACAGGGAGTTGGCCACCGCCAGCCCCAGGTCGTTGTGGCAGTGCACCGAGAAGACAGCCTTGTCGGCATTGGGCACCCGCTCGATGAGGTTGCGGATCAGCTCGCCGAACTGGTGGGGCAGGTTGTAACCTACCGTGTCCGGGATGTTGACGGTAGCGGCACCGGCGTCGATGACGGCCTCCAGCACCCGGCAGAGGAAATCGGGCTCGGAACGACCGGCGTCCTCGGGGGAGAATTCCACGTCGTCGGTGTAGCGCCGCGCGTGCTTGACCGCCTTCACCGCCTGTTCCAACACCTGTTCGGGGCTCATGCGCAGCTTCTGCGCCATGTGGATGGGCGAGGTGGCGATGAAGGTGTGGATGCGGCGGCGACGGGCCGGCGCCAGAGCCTCGCCGGCGTGGTCGATGTCCTTCTCCAGGGCGCGGGACAGGCCGCACACGGTGCTCTCGCCCACCGCCTGGGCCACCGCCTGCACGGCCTCGAAGTCGCCCGGACTGGCGATGGGGAAGCCCGCCTCGATGACATCCACACCCATGCGCTCCAGCGCCTTGGCGATGCGCACCTTCTCGTCCCGGGTCATGGAGGCGCCGGGGCTCTGCTCGCCGTCACGCAAGGTGGTGTCGAAAATGATCAAACGGTCGGTCATGGTCGCTGCTCCCAAAAGGTTCGTCGATGATACCGGAGCCCGCCCCCGGGACGAAGCTCGGGCGAAGCTGGAAAAACGTCGGGATCGAGGATGTGTGCGTCGTCTTCTGCCCCTCAGGGCAGGAGCAGCGTGCCGCGCAGGGACGGCAGGAGATAGGCGGGCAGAAGAATGGCGGGATTGGGTCGCATGGGAAAAATCTTATCGTCTCGGGCGGGCTTTGCCAAGCTCACCCGCCCCGTCCGGCGCGGGCGCGCCGCAGCAGAAGAATGGTGAGCACCGGCCCGGAGAGGGTATAACCGAGGGAGAGGAAAAACAGAACCTGGGGCGGATCGATGGAGACGAAGACGAAGGCAAGCACCACCAACAACAGGGCGAAGAAAGGCACGTGGCCCTTGAAGTCGATGTTCTTGAAGCTGTAGTAGCGAAAGTTGCTGACCATGAGGAGACCGGCGGCGAGGGTGACGATGAAGGCGGGCATGCGCCATGCTTCTCCATCCACGCCGTAATCGAAACCGATCCATACCGTGCTCGCCACCAAAGCGGCGGCGGTGGGGCTGGGCAGCCCCTGGAAGAAGCGCTTGTCGGCCACTCCCGCCTGGGTATTGAAGCGCGCCAGGCGCAAGGCGGTCCCCGCGGCATAGATGAAAGCCGCCAACCACCCCAGCTTGCCCAAGTCGTGCAAGGCCCATTCGTAAATGACCAGGGCAGGGGCAAGACCGAAGGAAACCATGTCGGCGAGGGAGTCGTACTGCACCCCGAACTCGCTCTCGGTGTGGGTGAGGCGTGCCACGCGACCGTCCAGACCGTCCAGGATCATCGCCACGAAGATGCCCACGGCGGCATTTTCGAAATGCCCGCCCATGGCGGAGACGATGGCGTAGAAACCGAAGAACAGGCAACCGGTGGTGAACAGGTTGGGAAGCAGGTAGATCCCCCGGCGGCGTTGTGGCGGTGGTGTTTCAGACGGCATGGGCCGCCCCCGCCACCGGCTGCTGACTCTGGCGGTGGACGAACTCCGCCAGTACCGCCTCCCCGGCTTTCACGCGCTGCCCCGGATGTACCAACACCCGCGATGCGAGCGGCAAATAGAGCTGGCTGATCACGGGCAGGTAAGTGAAGCCACAGCGCTGCCCCTGTCCTACCCGCTCACCGGGCTGCAGGGTGAGACGGATCCAACGGCGCGCTCCGATGAGGGTCCACACCAGGTCGTCGTCCTCGTCGGTGCGAATCCAATAGGCCACCACTTGCGTCCCGGCGCGGGAGAGGGTCTTGCTCCAGCGCTCCATGACCCTGCCCTCAATGGGACAACGCAAAGAGCGCACTCCCAGGGGCGAGAGACGCAGACTGACGCGCCGCGCCCGCGGGCGCTCCAGGAACGGGTCGCGACTCTCGCACACCCCCGACACCCGACCGTCCAGCGGGCTCACCACCCCCAAGGGGCGCGACGGCACCTTGCGCAGCGGATCGCGGAAGAGGTAGAGAAGGAACAGGGTCAGAAGAAAGACTGGCAAGGCAACCAGCTCTCCCGCCCGCCACCAAACGAGAAAGGCGACGATGGAGAATGCTCCGACGACGCCCCAACCCTCACGGGCGATGGTGGGGTGCCGGTAGCCTGCCATGGATCCGCTCTCGGATCAGTTCTTGGTCTTGTCGACGATCTTGTTGGCCTTGATCCAGGGCATCATCTCGCGCAGGCGTGCGCCCACCCCCTCGATGGGATGTTCCTTGCCCAGGCGCCGCTTGGCCTTGAGGGTGGGGGCGCCGGCCTGGTTCTCGAGGATGAACTCGCGCGCGAACTCGCCGTTCTGGATCTCGGTGAGGATGCGCTTCATCTCCTTCTTGGTCTCCTCGGTGATGACGCGCGGGCCGCGGGTCAGGTCGCCGTATTCAGCGGTGTTGGAGATGGAGTAGCGCATGTTGGCGATGCCGCCCTCGTACATGAGATCGACGATGAGCTTGAGCTCGTGCAGACACTCGAAGTAGGCCATTTCCGGGGCGTAGCCGGCCTCCACCAGGGTCTCGAATCCGGCCTGGACGAGGGCCGTGGTACCGCCGCACAGCACCGCCTGTTCGCCGAACAGGTCGGTCTCCGTCTCTTCGCGGAACGTGGTCTCGATGATGCCGGCGCGGCCACCGCCGTTGGCGGAGGCGTAGGACAGGGCGATGTCCTTGGCCTGCCCGGAGGCGTCCTGATAGACGGCGATGAGGGAAGGCACGCCCCCACCCTGGGTGTAGGTGGAACGCACCAGGTGGCCGGGGCCCTTGGGGGCGATCATGATCACGTCCAGATCGGCGCGCGGCTCGATCTGACCGTAGTGGATGTTGAAGCCGTGGGCGAAGGCCAGGGCCGCGCCCTGCTTGATGTTGGGCTCGATCTGCTCGCGGTAGAGGCGCGCCTGATGCTCGTCGGGGGCGAGGACCATGACTACGTCCGCCGCCTGCACCGCCTCGGGGATGTCCTTGACGGTGAGGCCGGCGGCCTCGGCCTTGGCCACGGAGGCGGAGGACGGACGCAGGCCGACGATGACGTCGACGCCGGAGTCTTTCAGATTGTTGGCATGGGCATGGCCCTGGGAGCCGTAACCGATGATGGCCACCGTCTTGCTCCGGATGATGGACAGGTCGGCATCTTTGTCGTAATAGACTTGCATCCGTCTTTCCTCTCGTTTTTCGCTGTCGAAGGCCTCGAGCGGAGGCGCCGCCCGGCCATGCACGGGGTGTCGGGCCCTGTCTCAGACCTTGAGGCTGCGCTCGCCGCGGGCAATGCCGGTGGAACCGGATCGCACCACCTCCAGCAGGGCGGTGTCCGGCAGGGCTGCGAGAAAGGCGTCAAGTTTATCACCGGTGCCGGTCAGTTCAATGGTGTAGATCCGGTCGGTGACGTCGATGATCTGGCCGCGGAAGATGTCCGCCAGGCGCTTGTATTCGGTGCGCGCGTCGTTGCCTTCGGCGCGCACTTTCACCAGCATCAGCTCCCGCTCGATGTAGCCGGCCTCGCACAGGTCCACCAGCTTGACCACGTCGATGAGTTTGTTGAGCTGCTTGGTGATCTGCTCGATGACGTGCTCGGAGCCGCGGGTGACGATGGTCATGCGCGACAGGCTGGGGTCGTCGGTGGGGGCCACGGTGAGCGATTCGATATTGTAGTTGCGGGCGGAGAAGAGCCCCGCCACCCGGGACAGGGCGCCCGCCTCGTTCTCCATGAGAATGGAAATGATGTGCCGCATCAGGCCAACTCCCTCTCCGGGGACAGGTGCATCTCGTGATGCCCCTTGCCCGCCTCGATCATCGGATAGACGTTTTCGGTCTGGTCGGTGATGAAATCCAGGAACACCAGGCGATCCTTGAGCCGGAAGGCCTCCTCCAGGGCCCCCTCCACGTCCGCCGGGCGCTCGATGCGCATCCCCACGTGCCCATAGGACTCGGCCAGGCGCACGAAGTCGGGCAGGGATTCCATGTAGGACATGGAATAACGCCCTTCGTAGAAGAACTCCTGCCACTGGCGCACCATGCCCAGGTAACGGTTGTTGAGGTTGACGATCTTGATGGGCAGGCCGTACTGGAGGCAGGTGGACAGCTCTTGGATGTTCATCTGGATGCTGCCCTCGCCGGTGACGCAGGCCACGCGCGCGCCGGGGTGGGCGAACTGCACGCCCATGGCCGCCGGCAGGCCGAAGCCCATGGTCCCGAGGCCGCCGGAGTTGATCCAGCGCCGGGGTTTGTCGAACTTGTAGTACTGGGCCGCCCACATCTGGTGCTGGCCCACGTCCGAGGTGACGAAGGCGTCGCCGCCGGTGACCCGGTACAGGGCCTCGATCACCGACTGGGGCTTGATGACCTCGTCGCTCTTGCGGTAGGCCAGGCACTGCTTGGCGCGCCACTGGTCGATCTGTTCCCACCACTTGGCGAGGGCCTCGCGGTCCGGTTCGCGCCCCGACTGTTCGATCGCCTTGAGCATATCGGCCAACACCACCGGCACGGAGCCGACGATGGGCACGTCCACCTGCACGTTCTTGGAGATGGAGGCCGGATCGATGTCGATGTGGATGATCTTGGCGGCGGGACAGAAGTGCTCGATGTTGCCGGTCACCCGGTCGTCGAAACGGGCGCCCACGGCGAACAGCACGTCGCACTCGTGCATGGCCATGTTGGCCTCGTAGGTGCCGTGCATCCCCAGCATGCCCAGGAATTGGGGATCGGTGCCCGGGTAGGCTCCCAGCCCCATGAGGGTGCTGGTGATGGGGTAGCCCAGCTTGCGCACCAGGTCCACCAGCTCCTTGGCGCCATCGCTCAGCACCACCCCGCCGCCGGTGTAGATCATGGGGCGTTTGGCGGAGAGGAGCAGGTCCACCGCCTTCTTGATCTGTTTGGGGTGGCCCTTCACGGTGGGATTGTACGAACGCAGGGAAACCTTCTCCGGATAGACGTAATCGATCTTGTAGTTGGGGTCGGTGACGTCCTTGGGGATGTCCACCAGCACCGGGCCGGGGCGGCCGGTGGTGGCGATGTAGAAGGCCTTCTTCAGGACCTCGGCCAGCTCCTCGGTGGAGCGCACCATGAAGTTGTGCTTCACGCAGGGACGGGTGATGCCCACCGCGTCCACCTCTTGGAAGGCGTCGGAGCCGATGTAGGGGCGCGGCACCTGGCCGCTCAGCACCACCAGGGGGATGGAGTCCATGTGGGCGGTGGCGATGCCGGTGACGGCGTTGGTCACTCCCGGCCCGGAGGTCACCAGCACCACGCCGGGCTTGCCGGTGGACCGGGCGTAGCCGTCGGCGGCGTGGGTGGCGGCCTGTTCGTGGCGTACCAGGACGTGGCGGATGTCCTCCTGTCCGTAAAGGGCGTCATAGATGTGCAGGACGGCGCCGCCGGGATAGCCGAAGACATATTCCACGCCTTCGTCCTTCAGGAACTGGACTATGATCTCGCCACCGCTGAGCTTCACGTTGTCGATCTCCTTGGGGAATTCGTTCGACCGGGGGCGGTGGAGGGCGGCCCCCGACAAATTCGGAAACGAGTATTGTAACCATTTCCCACCAATTTGGGCAGGCTTGGTGCCAGAATTCCGTTTCCGAAAGACTAAACTATTCCCTGCCCGCGACGATGTATTTTTGCAGGAGGGAACCACCATGCCCATGCTGTTCATCCGCACCAACCGTGACCTTACCCCCGACGACCGGCGCGATCTGCTCCGTTCGGCATCCCGCTTGTGCGCCGAGGCCCTGGGGAAATCGGAGAATTATGTGATGACCACCCTGGAGTGCGACCGCCCCATGACCTTCGCCGGCAGCGACGCCCCCTGCGCTTACCTGGAACTCAAGAGCCTCGGGCTCACCGCCGAGCAGACGCCCGCCCTTTCCCGGACCCTGTGCCACTTCGTGGAGGAAAGGCTGGGCATCCCGCAGGAGCGGGTGTACATCGAATTCTCTTCCCCCGAGCGTCCGTTCTGGGGCTGGAACGGTCGCACCTTCTGAAAGCCGTGGGGCGCGCCTTCACGCTCCTCCTGCTCTACGGCAGTCTCGCCCTCGGCGGGTTATGGATCACCGATCCGGACCACCGGCAGCAGTTGGGTGGGGTGCTTGCCCAATGGCAGGGGCAGGCCCCGGCCCGCCCCGACGACCCCGAGTCCATCCGGCGCCTGGTACAGCGGGACCTCCATCGCCAGGCGCCCACGCTGCGGCAGGACGATCTGCCGCCCCCCGGCAGTTTCCTGGACGAGAACGGCCGGCCACGCTTGGATCCCGCCAGCCTCGCCCGTTTCCTGGAGGAAGCCGGTCTCTTGCAGGAGCGGGTGGACCGGCACCGGCGCGAGCTGGACGAGAAGATCCGAGCCGCCACCCGCTGAGTCTCACTCGCCGGTGAGGTCGCGCCAGGGGCGACGCGCCAAGTCTCCGCGCGCGAAAGACCAGCCCGCCAGGGCCACCACGAGGCCACCTGCCGCCGCCCCCAAAGGCCATCCCCACCACGGCCCCGTCTGCGCCAATCCCAGGGCCGTGCGCACCCAACCATCCAGGGCCAGGCCGGCGGTCAGGGCCAGGCCGCCGGCGAGCGTCCCGACCACTCCCACTTCCCGCCACAAGCCGCGCCGCAGAGCGGCGTCCTGTGCCCCCAACACCCGCAACAGGGCCTGGTCCCGGCGCCGCTGCTGGCGGTGGAAACGCCAGGCGGCGGCCATCACCACCAGGGCGGCGCCCAGGGTGAGGGTGAACACCAGTTGCACCGCCTGCCCTACCCGGTCCATCACCGCCCGCACCTGCGTCAGCAGGGCGCTCACGTCGATGACGGTGAGGTTGGGATAGCGCCGCACCAGCTCCGGCAAGGCCCGGCGGGCCTCGGGGGTGAGGCGGGCGGCTCCCATCCAGGTACTGGGGAAGCGCTCGAGAAGCGCCGGGCTGGCGATGACGAAAAAGTTGGGCCGCAGGGTCTCCCAGGCCACCTCCCGCAGGCTGGTGACAGGGGCGGTGACCGGCTCGCCGGCGATGTCGAAGGTGAGCGCGTCCCCCACCGTCGCCCCCAGCACGCGGGCGTAGCCCGCCTCCAAGGACCAGCCCGGAACGGTCGGCGACCAGGCGCCGGAAACGATGCGGTTGTCCTCGGGCAGGTGTTCCAGGTAGGTGAGGTTGGCCTCGCGACGACGCAGGTGCGCGGCCCGGCCGCCGCCCCCTTCCGCCCGCAGGGGTTCGCCGTTCACCGCCACCGGACGACCGCGGATCATGGGGTGGAAGGTGGGGGCGCTCACCCCCAGGGCGCGGAGATCGTCGCTCAGCGGCACGCGTTGTTCGGGGGTGAGGTTGAGGAAGAAGTGATCGGGGGCGTCGGGTGGCAGGCTGCGAGCCCACTGCGCCAGCAGATCCCCGCGCAGCCAGGCGAGGGTGAGGACGGCCAACAGCCCCAGGGCGAGGCCGCTCACCTGCACGACGGTGATCCCGGGGCGGCGGGTGATCCCCGCCAGCCCCACCCGCCACACGCCGCGCGCGGGAAGGCGCCCGAGCAGATAGAGGAGCAGCCGGGTGGCGCCGGCGAGGGCGAGGGCGACGCCCGCCAGGCCGGCCAGGGCCAGCGGTCCCCAGCCGGCGAGCAGGGCCCAGGCTCCCAGGACGGCTCCGGCGAGGGCGGCGAAGAGGCCCAACCAACGCCCGCGGGGACGGACGGGCACCGGTCGCAACACCGTCGTCACCGGGACCCGGCCGAGGGCCCACAGGGGGGGTAGGGCGAAGGCCGCCAGGCCCAGCAGGCCCATCCCCAGTCCCAGCAGCCAAGGGGCTGCCCCGGGAAGCGGCAAGTGCATGCCCAGAAGGGCGTCGAGGAGACGCAGCAACAGCGCCTGCACGCCCCACCCCAGTAACAGGCCGAGCACGCCGGCGACGAGGCCGAAAAGGAGCAGTTGCAGGGTGAAGACGCCGGCCACCTGCGCCCGGGCGGCGCCGAAACAGCGCAGGAGGGCGGCCTGACGGCGGTGTTCCTCGGCGTAGCGGCGCGCCGCCAGGGCCATGGCCAGGCCGCCCAGGAGGACGGCGGCGAGGGCGGCGAGGGCGAGGAAACGGGTACCCCGGTCGAGGGCGGTGGTGAGCGCCGGGCCGGCGTTGCGCGGCCCCAGGATTTGCATCCCCGGCTCCAGATCGGCCTGCCAGCGCCGCGTCACCGCCGCCACCGCGGCCGGCGGGCCAGCCACCAACAGACGGTGGGTGACGCGGCTGGCGGGAGTGACGAGACCGGTGGCCGGCAGGTCGCCCAGGGACATGAGCAGACGCGGGGCGACGCCGCCGGCGAGGGCGCCGCCGAGGGGCTGAAGGCGGGCGAAGCCGTCCACCCGTAGGGTGCTGCGCCCCACCTGGACCTGCTCCCCCACCGACACACCCAGGGCGAGGGCGAGGCGTGGCTCCAGCCACACCGACCCCGGCGGCGGGCCGTGGGCGCGCGCCGTGCCTTCGTCCGCCACAGTCTGGGCGACGCGCACCGTGCCACGCAGGGGGTAGGCCTCGTCTACCGCCTGGATCCAAGCCAGGTGGGCGCGCCCGCCGGCCAGCACCATGCTGGGGAAGTCCACCGCGCGGGCGAACTCCAGTCCGGCGTCGCGGGCGGCGTCCTGGAAGGCCACGGAGAGGGGGCGGTCGCTCTCCAGCACCCGGTCCGCCCCCAGAAGGGCCGCCGCCTGCGCCTCCAGACCGCGCGCCACCCGGTCCCCCACCAGGGCCACGGCGGTGACGGCGGCGACGCCGATGACAGAGGCGAGGGCGATGAGCCCCAGGGCGCCGGCATGCCACTCGCGCCGCAGCAGAAGCCAGGCGAGACGGATCACGCCGCCTCCAGACGCCCGTCTTCGAGGCGCAGGCGACGTTGGCAGCGGGCCGCGAGGACGGGGTCGTGGGTCACCAGTACCAGGGTGGTGCCCGCCTCTGCGTTGAGGGCGAAGAGCTGGTCCATCACCCGTTCGCCATTGACGCGGTCCAGGTTGCCGGTGGGCTCGTCGGCGAGGAGCAGGCGCGGGCGGGGGGCGAAGGCGCGGGCGATGGCTACCCGTTGCTGCTCGCCACCGGAGAGCTGGGCCGGGTAGTGATTCAGGCGCGCCCCGAGGCCCACCCGTTCCAGCACCGCGCGGGCGGTATCCCCGGCGCCTGTCCGACCGATCACCTCCAGGGGCAGCATGACGTTTTCCAGGGCGGTGAGGGTGGGGATGAGCTGGAAGGACTGGAAGACGAAGCCCATGGTCTCGCCCCGCAGGCGCGCGCGCTCGTCCTCGTCCAGGGCGGTGAGTTCGCGACCGACCACCCACACGCGCCCGGCACGGGGCCGGTCCAGGCCGGCGAGCAGGGCGAGCAAGGTGGACTTGCCCGCCCCGGAGGGTCCCAGCAGGGCCATCGTCTCCCCCGCCCGGATGCTAAGCTCCACTTCGCGCAACAGGGTCAGGCGCCCGCCGGGGGCGTCCACCCAGTGACTCAAGCCTTCCACCGCCAATACGGGTTCCGTCATGCCGATCCTGCTCTTGCTGTGGTCCTTGGCGTCCGCCGCCTTCGCCGGCGCGCCGGTGATCCTGGTCCTCGGGGACAGCCTCTCCGCCGCCCACGGCCTGGCCCCGGAACAGGGCTGGGTGGCACTCTTGTCGCAACGCCTGGAACGGGCGGGTCTGCCCCACCGGGTGGTCAACGCCAGCGTCAGCGGCGAGACCAGCGACGGCGGCCACCTGCGCC
>WFVN01000001.1 GCA_015491615.1 Gammaproteobacteria bacterium | reverse complement strand
GTCCACCTCCGGCCTGCGCGTGGTCACGCCGCGCGGCCCGCTGGACGCCTACGGCATGCTCAAGTCGGCGGTGCGCTGCAACGATCCGGTCATCATCATCGAGCACGAGCAGATGTACAACCTCAAGGAAGACATTCCCGAGGAAGAGTTCTTCCGCCCGCTGGAAGGGGCCGAGATCGTGCGCGAGGGCACCGACATCACCCTGATCGGCTACAACTACAGCGTGCACTTGTGCCTGGAAGCGGCGCGGCGCCTGGAGGCCGACGGCATCAGCGCCGAGGTGATCGATCTGCGCGCCCTCAAGCCCCTGGACCGGGAGACCATCCGCAAGTCGGTGGAGAAGACCCACCGGGTGCTGGTGGCCGAGGAGGACGAGGCGCCGGTGGGCGTGGGCTCCGAGATCATCGCCACCGTCAACGAGGAGTGCTTCTTCGCCCTTGATGCCCAGCCGGTGCGCATCCATGCCGCCGACGTGCCGGTGCCCTACAACGCGCGCCTGGAGAAGGCCGCCATCCCCAGCGCCGACGATGTCTACGAAGGCGCGCTCAAGGTGATGGGCAAGATCTAGCGCGTGGCGCACGCGCGCAACGGGTGGCGCGGGCGGCAAGCCCGACGCGTCGGCCCGAGAGCCGGCCAACCGGAATCCTGTGTCGGGCTGAGGCCCGACCGACACCAACGACAAGAAACCGCACATGTCTGAACCGTACATCATCAAGATGCCCCAGCTCTCCGACACCATGACCGAAGGGGTCGTGGTGAGCTGGGAGAAGGCCATCGGCGACAAGATCGCGCGTGGCGACGTGGTCGCCCAGGTGGAGACCGACAAGGCCATCATGGACGTGGAGGTGTTCCGCGAGGGCTATCTCTCCGGCCCCCTGGCGCCGGTGGACAGCACCGTGCCGGTGGGCGAGCCCATCGCCTACCTGGTGGCCACCCCCGAGGAGGTGCTGCCGGCCGACGCCGATCACGCCCCCGGTGGCGGCGTGCCGGTAGCCCGTGCGGAGGCGCCGGCTTCCGCCGCGGCGTCCGAGGCGGAAACCGAAACCCCTGCCGAGTCGGGGCCCGAAGCGCCGGCGGACGCCTACACCATCAAGATGCCCCAGCTCTCCGACACCATGACCGAAGGGGTGCTGGTGAGCTGGGAAAAGGCCGTCGGCGACAAGGTGGAGCGCGGCGACGTGGTCGCCCAGGTGGAGACCGACAAGGCGGTGATGGACGTGGAGGTGTTCCGCGCGGGCTACCTCTCCGGTCCGCTGGTGCCCGAGGACGCCACCGTGCCGGTGGGCGAGCCCATCGGCTATCTGGTGGACAGCCCCGACAAGGTCATCGACACCACCCGCAGCGCGGCGCCGAAGGCCGCGGCCGAGAAGCCGGCCGAGGAGAAGGCCAAGCCGGTGCCGGCCGGCACCCAGAAGCCCAAGACCCACGTGCCGGCCATGCCGCCGGGCGCCACCCCGGCGCCGCGGCCCAAGCACGTCAATGCCACCCCCTACGCGCGCCAGCTGGCCGGCGCCCACGGCATCGATCTCAACAGCATCACCGGCAGCGGCCCCGGCGGCCTGATCGTCGCCGCGGACGTGCTCAACTCGGAAGTGCAGAAGACCGCCACCCGGCGCATCTACCAGGTGCCGGGCGAGGGCCGCCCCATGACGCCCATGGAGAAGGCGGTGGCCCACAACATGGAGTACTCCCTCTCCATGCCCCTGTTCCACGTCACCGTGCACGTGGGCATCGATGCGCTCAAGGCGGCCTCCAAGGCCAAGGGCTTCTCCCTCACCGTGACCCTCGCCAAGGCCGCGGCCCTGGCCATCCAGAAGCATCCCGTCGTCAATGCCGTCTACCAGCACGAGGATCGCATCGTCGAGCGCGAGCAGGTGGACGTGGGTATCGCCGTGGAGACCGAGGGCATGGGCCTGGTGGTGCCGGTGCTGCGCGACGTGGTCAACCGCGGCGTGGCCGAGCTGGCCGCCGACTGGACGGATCTGGTGGAACGCGCCCGGGCGCGGCGCCTCAAGCCGGAGGAGTACTCCAACCCCACCTTCACCATCTCCAACATGGGCATGCTGGGCGTGAGCCAGTTCGACGCCATTCCCTCGCCCGGTACTTCGGCCATTTTCGCCATCGCCACCGTCGGCCCCCAGGGCATGCCGGTGACCATGACCGCCGATCATCGCATCATCAACGGCGCCGATGCGGCCAAGTTCCTCAACACCTTCCGGGATCTGGTGGAGAACCCGGCCTGGCTGGACGGTGCCCCCGCGGCCACGACCGCCGCGCCCAAGGCGGCGAAGTTCGACTTCACCCTGCCCGAGGGCGACTGGGACTACGACGTGGTGGTCATCGGCGGTGGCCCCGGCGGCGAGGACTGCGCCCGCGATCTGGTGGAACACGGCTTCAAGGTGGCCATGATCAACGACTCGCCCCTGCCCGGCGGCGAGTGCCTGTGGCGCGGCTGCATTCCCTCCAAGGCCTGGCGCGCCGCGGCCGATCGCATCCGCGACCGCCCCCACGACAAGTTGCTCGGCATCAAGGGCACCGACAAGCCCAGGCTGGACTGGCAGCAGCTCGAGAAACACCGCCGCGAGGTGCTCGAGACCCGCGGCAAGATGGCCCTGAACACCGACAAGGGCGTGAAGATCGACGTCATCCAGGGCTTCGCCAGTTTCGTCGACGACCATCATGTGTTCATCGACACCGGCGCCAACATCACCGATCCCTTCACCCGTCCGCAGCCGGGCGACGGCAAGGAAGGCAGGAAGGTCAGCTTCGCCGTGGCGGTCATCGCTACCGGCGCGCCGCCCTTCGTGCCCCCCATTCCCGGCGCGCAGGAGGGTTTGGACAGCGGTGGTGTCCTGACCTCCGACACCGTCTGGAACCTGC